>CAKQDG010000129.1 GCA_934219025.1 uncultured Prevotella sp.
TAAGCAAGTGGAAAAGTTCGCTGTCGGTCTTCATTCCTATCACCTTTGGCGGAAAGCCGTAGAGCAATTCGTTGGTGCGGTGGCGGCCGTCTTTTGCCAGTCCGGCAATGGGAATATCGAGGTGTAGCTCGTCTTCTACCACCTCTCTCACAACCTCCATCTGTCCTTTTCCTCCATCCGTTATAATCAGGTCGGGCAGCGGTTGCTCTTCTTCCATAAGTCGTGTGTAGCGGCGCCTCACCACCTCCTTCATCGAGGCATAATCATCCGGTCCCACCACGGTTTTTATGTTGTATTTACGATAGTCCTTCTTGCTTGGTTTCATCTTTTTAAACACCACGCAGGCTGCCACAGCATCCGTTCCGCTGATGTTTGAGTTGTCGAAACACTCTATCTGATACGGCATTTTTGGCAGTTTCAGCATCTGTTGTATCTCCTTCATCAGGCGCACCGCCTTTTGTTCCGGATTGAGCTTTTCTGCCTGCTTCAGACGGTCGAAACGATACTGCTTGCCGTTCATTTCGGAGAGTTCCAGTAGCGTGCGCTTGTCGCCGCGTTGCGGTATTGTGATAGTAATGCCCTCGAGCGGCAATTCTATTTCATAGGGAACTACGATTTCCTTGGATGTACTGCCCAGTTTTTCCCTTATCTGTACTATGGCAAGGGGAAGCAGCTCCTCGTCTGTCTCGTCAAGTTTCTTCTTGAATTCAAAGGTGAAAGCTTGGTTTATGTTGCCGTTGGTAACGTGGATGTAGTTTACGAAAGCCAGATTGTCGCTGTCTGTAACCGAGAATACGTCCACATCGTTTATAGTATGGCTCACCACCTCGCTCTTTGAGCAGAAATCCTTCAGTAGTATGTATTTCTTCTTTATCTCCTCGGCTTCCTCAAATTTCAGCTCTTCGGCAAGCTGTTGCATCTCTTCAAACAACATTTTCTCCACGTCTCGCGTGTTTCCTTTAAGTATCTCCCTTGCCTGGTTTATATTCTTCATATATTCGTCGTGGGATTGCTTCCCTATGCAGGCACCGCCACAGTTTTCTATGTGATAATCCAGACAGGGGCGGTATTTTCCCTGTTTTATTCCTTCTTCTGTTATTGGCATGCGGCATGTGCGCGGTCTGTAAAGCTTCTTGATTATGTCAAGCAGTCCATACATCGTTCCTACGTGGCTGTAGGGACCATAAAACGTGCCGAATTTCTTGTTTATGACCCTTGTTTTGAAAATTCTTGGATAGTATTCCTTCGTTATGCAGATAGAAGGATAGGTCTTGCCGTCTTTCAGCAGAATGTTGTATTTCGGCTGGTATTTCTTTATCAGATTGTTTTCAAGCAACAGGGCATCCTCTTCTGTATTCACTACGGTATATGTAATGTCCCAGATCTTGCTAACGAGAACTTTGGTTTTATATCTGTCCACTTCTTTATGGAAGTAAGAAGATACACGGTTTTTTAGGTTCTTGGCTTTGCCCACGTATATTATAGTGCCCTCCTTGTCGTAGTATTGATAGCTGCCCGGCTTGCCAGGTAAGTTGCTCACAATACCTCTCAGATGCTCAAGTCTCTTTTCATTTTCTTCTTTTGTCATTTCTTCTAAGTGCTTGTTTTAAAGAACTTTTCTGTTTTAATGTTTCACGTGAAACTTTAATCTTCGTTTCTTGTCGCTCTGCTTTCTTTCTGGCTTTGCTCCAAGATTAAGGCAAAGGTAATAAAGATATTTCTCTGTGCCAAATCTTCACTTGCGTATTTTGGTTGCGGTTTTTGTCATTTTATCTTTTCTTCATCTCTCAATGGCGTTTCTCTATATTTTTGTCTTTTGCAAGATAGGCATGTCTTAATGATGCTCTGTTTTTAATGGTTTTAAAAAAGGCTGTCTCTTTTTCTATAAAAGTTCCCCTGCGCTTCCGGTAATATGTATTCTATGAATTATGCATGCTGAAATATGCTTGAATAAAAATAAATTGCTGGAGTTTCATTGGCATCAGAATTTTTTGATGGCACGGATATAAAAAACGGAAACTGCAGAACTCAACTAATGAGGTTATGCTGTTTCCGGATAAATGATGTGACTAATCGCAATCTTGTGGATTTTTCCTATACTTTCAAGAGTGATGTGATGTCTGTTCCTTCCTCGAAGTTTTCGCGTCCATTCAAATTCTCGTGAACGAGCTCTATGATGAAGTTCACGTAGGTTTTCTTTGGATTGAATTTTTTCACGAGGTTGTATGCTGCGCGCATTGTTCCGCCTGTGGCGAGCAAATCATCGTGGAGCAGCACAACGTCGTTTTCGTTTATTGCGTCTTTGTGAATCTCGATGGTATCGGTGCCATATTCCTTGGTGTAACTCTCCTGTACTGTTTCTGCCGGAAGCTTTCCTGGCTTTCTGCAAAGCACCACTCCTGCGTTAAGTCTAACTGCAAGAGCAGAAGAAAGCACGAATCCACGGCTTTCGATGCCTACGATTTTTGTGATGCCTTTGTCTTTGTAAAGTTCATACAGTTCGTCTACCATGATTTTAAGGCATTCTGGATCTTTAAAAAGAGTTGTTACGTCTCTAAAGTTCACTCCCTTTTGCGGAAAGTCTGGTATGCATCGCAGATTCTCCAAAAGTTTCTTGTTGTTCATCTTTCTACTTATATTTTTAATTGTTTATTTTGTTCCCATCTCATCGGTCTTACGTTGTAAAACTACTTTCGCTATTTTCTGTAAGTGCTTAATAATAAAGCAATTTATTTATTTTTGTTTCACGTGAAACATTAACCCGCTATCGTCCCAGCATCACGAGCATTATGTTTATGTCGCTTGGCGAAACACCGGGGATTCTACTTGCTTGGGCAAGTGTGTCTGGGTCGATTTTCTTTAGTTTCTGTCGTGCCTCTGTCGAGAGTTGTTGCATGTCCTCATATTTGAATCGCCCCTTGATTTTTATATCCTCAAGTCTGTGCATTTTGTCGGCAATAATCTTTTCCCTTTCGATATAGCCTTTGTATTTCATTTTTATTTCTGCTGCCTCCGCAATTTCTTCCTTGCGATTTTCTGGAGCGTTAAGCACATCTTTTAGTTCTGTAACGATCTCCGAAAGGTTCTGCAAATTTATTTGCGGACGTGCGATGAGGTCGATAAGTTTTGTGCCTTCGCGGAGTGGGGTTGTACCAAGAGCTTCGAGAGCACTGTTCACATCCTTTGGCTTTACCGAAGTTGTTTTGCAGAAATTTATGATTCTTTCGATGTTCTCTTTCTTTTTCATCCACCAATCGTAACGGTCTTTCTTTGCTATGCCTATCTCATAAGCTTTTTCCGTAAGTCTTGCGTCGGCATCGTCTTGACGGAGCAGTATTCTGTATTCGGCGCGACTCGTGAACATACGGTAAGGTTCATCAACGCCTTTTGTTACGAGGTCATCGATAAGTACGCCAATGTATGCTTCGTCGCGATGCAGAATGAAAGGTTTACTGCCTGCACTCTTTAGTGCGGCGTTTATTCCGGCGATGGTTCCTTGTCCGCCTGCTTCTTCGTAGCCTGTTGTTCCGTTCACCTGTCCGGCGAAAAACAAACCTTCAATTATTTTTGACTCCAAACTGTGTTTGAGTTGAGTGGGGTCAAAGAAATCATATTCAATGGCGTATCCGGGACGATAAATCCTTACGTCTCTGAGAGCCGGAATTTTCTTCAGCGCTTCAATTTGTATTTCCATTGGCATACTCGACGAGAATCCGTTGAGATACATCTCGTTTGTAGTCTCGCCCTCTGGTTCGAGAAACAATGGGTGCTGCTGTTTGTCGGGAAATGTCATCAGCTTTGTTTCTATCGACGGGCAATAGCGCGGACCGATGCTTTTTATCTGGCCATTATATAAAGGTGAGTCGGGTAGTCCTTTCATCAGAGTTTCGTGCACGTCCTTGTTTGTATAGCACGTCCAACAAGGCAACTGCTTCAATACCCTGTGCTCTCCCATAAAGCTAAACTGATGAAAGTCGGCTTCACCCTCTTGAATTTCTACGTCTTCGAAGTGTACCGATCTCTTGTCGATTCGTACTGGTGTTCCTGTCTTCATCCTTGCCGAACGGATGCCGTGGCGTGTTATACTTTCTGTGAAGTCGGCTACTGCAGGTTCTGAAATGCGTCCGCCCGGAAGCTTGTTCCTTCCTATATGCATAAGGCCGTTAAGAAACGTGCCGGCTGTTATGACCACGCATTTTGCGCGCAGTTCTACACCCCACACGGTTTTTACACCAACCACAGCCCCATTCTCAACAATGAGTTCTTTGGCCTGGTCCTGCCAAATGTCGAGATTGTCGGTATTGTCCAGCACTGTGCGCCATTGCCATATAAACTTTCCTCTGTCGCATTGTGCCCTCGGACTCCACACGGCGGGGCCCTTGGAGCGGTTGAGCATGCGGAACTGTATTGCCGTGGCATCGGTTACGCGAGCCATTTCTCCGCCAAGAGCGTCAATCTCGCGAACTATCTGCCCCTTTGCAATTCCTCCCACTGCGGGGTTGCAGCTCATTTGTCCAATCTTGTTCATATCCATGGTTACAAGACACGTCTTTGCCCCCATGTTGGCAGAGGCCACAGCGGCCTCGCAACCGGCGTGTCCGCCCCCTATAACCAGTACGTCATATTTAAAATTCATAAATAACAAAACATTAAAGTCTTCTCAAACAGGCGCAAATTTAAGAATTTAAATTGAAATTTTACACATTTGCTTTGATTTATCGCTAATTTGGAGTATATTTGCAAGCGTGTTCGCTGTCGGCAGTACCTATTATAAAGTATTGACGGCTGTCGAGTCGTGGCCCCAAACGTTGTCTGGAGAGACGAGTGAAAGGGTTGCCATAATAAAATTGAATAATTAATTAATTCAAACTTTTAATACTTAAATTTCATTCAATTTATGTGGTTATGTAATTCATCTATTGGAAGGAAAGTCGTGATGTCCGTAACAGGAGTTG
>CAKQDG010000130.1 GCA_934219025.1 uncultured Prevotella sp.
ATCCCGAAGACTCCGAATACATCGACTATTGTGCCGAATACATCTATACGGCAGTCTATGCCAACCTTTCCAATCTCGACGAATACACAGACAACGTGATATATCAGATACAACATTCCAATGTCGACGTGCAGGACAAACAGACACTCTATAATGGAATACAGATAGCCTACGCCAGTATCCTGTACTTTCAGAACATGAATTTCAAGACTATTTCTAATCAGTAAAACATTTGCTATGAAAAAAATTTCTATACAGTTTTTTTTGATTTTTTTTGTCCGCTTGTTTACAATCGCACAATCAGCAGTTATATCTCCAAAGGTAGCTTTGGAAATTGCGCAAAAATCTTGTTCTGATGAATCAGGAACTTATGATTATTATATCGGAAAAGAATATGTAAAGATAAACGGAGCAAATTATTATTATTTTCTTGTTGACATGATGCCTGGCGTTGGTTGGGAACATCCTTGTAGGCATGTTTATGTAGATACTGATGGTCAGACAGAATCTCATCCTACCATAGTTAAGGACGGTTTCAGACCGCTTGCAGACCTAACACTTTCACCTATACTGGTTAAGAACCGTTATGGTACCTATTCCAAGATGAAGGTAAGGGTTCCGAGAGCATCTTCGAATAAATTTAATGAAAACAAATTCTCTGGTAATACTTATGTTGTGATATTGAGCGGTGGTATGAATCCGACAGCAAACGAAGAACATTATTGGAACGATTGTTCTTTCTTGTATCAGACATTGCGCAACTGTTATAATATACCACGAAAGAATATCAAGGTAATTATGTCTGATGGCACAGACCCATCTGCAGACATGATGACAACAGACCATGAGTATATATCTTCGCCGCTTGATCTTGACGGTGATGGTATTGCAGATATAGAATATGCTGCAACTAAAACTAATGTAATGAAAGTTACGAAGGAATTGTGTGCCTCAATGACAGACAAAGATCACCTTCTGTTTTTTGTGGTAGATCATGGAGGTAGTGAAGTAGTTGACAAGACACGAAAATCGTATATTTGTCTTTGGGGGGAAGAACGTCTGTATCCAGAGGAATTAAACGACTGTTTGAGCGTTGGTGATGCAGGTTATATAGACGTAGTAATGGGACAATGCTATTCTGGTGGCTTCGTTAATGCTTTAAGGGGCAATAACCGCATAATAGCAACTGCATGTGCTGCTGACGAGCTATCGTATAGCTGTGAAGAATTGCCGTTTGATGAATTTGTTTACCATTGGACTTCCGCCCTTAATGGCTATGATGCAGAAGGAAATAAGGTGATAGTTCAGACGGATACATTGCCGTCTGGCGTGCAGAAGCCGGTTACAATGTTGAAAGCATACGAATATGCACGTGTGAAAGACATGTATTCCGATGGGAAATTCCGTTATGCTGAGGAAACTCCACAAGTAAGTTTCCTTTCAAAATCTACAGTCGAAGATTTGGCACTTGACACGATACCTCCAACTGTATACTTATATATAACTCAAGGCAGTGTGGAAAAACCTTATGAGCCTGTATCTATGGGAAGTGGATTTCTCAAGATGTTTAAGTTTAAGTGGCTGAACCGCTGGAATAGTTCAGATGTTTGGCTTAGAAACCAAGATGACGGGATGTTGAATCAAGAGCATGAAAATCCACAATTGTCGGACCGTAAAAGAGACATATATGTTTATACAAAAGTAAGGAATCGCGGTGTGAAACCATATAAAGGTGAGGGGTGGTCCCTTGCTTCTTGGTGGGCAGAATCCGCTCTCGTGATAACAAAGGAAGTATGGGAGGGCGAATATGTAAACACAAAACACATGCTTGGTGATAAGATAAATGATGATGTAATTGAGGATGAAATAAATCCTGGAGATTCCTTGATAATTGGCTACGAATATGTATTTCCAAAGAAAAAAATTAATGAAATGGTCAAGAAAGGGAAATTTGTATGCCTGCTATCCAATGTGTATAAGTATACAGAGCCTTCTGACTTTGATAAAACAGATAGTGAGTATGTTCTTTCCGTATGGAATACAGACCGCTTTGCACAATGTAACCGGACATATCTATATCCGGTAGAGGCAGAGAAAATAGGTAAAGTGTCTTTGTTTAACGGCTTTAAGGAAGAAAAGAAATTTTTACTGACTGTAAATGTTCAAGACGAAAAGTCAAATCAGAAAATAAAACTCCGTACAAAAATGGGTATATCTTCTGGGTTGATGCAGACTTGGAAAGACGATGGTTCTGTCGGTTTAAATGTAACTGCCAGTATGAATGGTGGCAATTACATAGAGTTTAATAATGATTCGTTGAGTGTTGCAAGTTTGAATTTAGCTCCGAAACAATTAGAGGATATTACCTTTAAATTTAATCCTGTTGCGTCAAGTGCAATAAACAAAATTTCACAGCGTCAAGTCGACGTTGCAGTTTATGATTCTGAAACAGGACAATGTCTCGGTGGCGAGACCTACATAATAAAGCTTAACCCTCGTCCGGCAATTGTTCCCAATATAGAAAAGACCCAGAATCCGGACGGTACGTATACACTTGCTGTTTCTAACGTAAATGAAGATGTTTCATATGAGTGGCATGATAAAGACGGACAGATAATAGGAACAGGATGTTCTATAACAGTTCCTGCAAATTCTGCCAATGTGGATTATTCTGTAGATGTGGTGTCAACGTCGGATGCTGCGATGAACACAGCAGAGACAACCGTAGAGCGTCTTCCTATGATAAGGGATGTAAAGGTTGGTGGAAATTCTTTGGAGATGACTTTTAACGCTCCTGTCCGAAAGAATATGTCTGTTCGTGTTCTTAATGCCTCAAGTCAGTCTGCTTTGTCTGAATATAGACTTGAACAAGGCGTTTTCACCTGCAGCCTTCCCGTAGATTCTCATGAATCAGGAGTGTATCAATTATCACTTATTGAGAATGGTAAGGAAACAGAGAATAGAAAAGTACTGAAATAACACCAGATTATATTATATTATTTTATGCGATAAAAGCAGTATGATTTATAATCATATATAGCAAATGCGCTTTAAAAAGGAGACTTAACTATGAAAAGAAATTGTTTGATTTTGTTCTTTGTAGCAATTGTATCCATTGTTTCAAATGGTAAAGTGGTGTTAAACTTTAGCATCAAGTACAATGATGAAAAGAATACGCTTGAAAAACTTGTATCAGCAGATAAGAGGTACAACATCGACTCAATCTGTATATCAGGTTATTTCGATGAATCTAATTTTTTGTTTTTGCGCGACTGTACGATGAATGGTAAGTTGACAGGTATAGACTTGAGCGGAACGGAAATACGTGAAATTCCGGATTTTGCATTCGGAAGCAGAAATGTAAACTCTCCGGCTGTCGGTGTGGAAGGGATGTCTGGCAATTCGAAATTACGCTACATAACCTTGCCAAACACGATATGCCGTATCGGTTACCGTGCGTTCCTTATGTCAGATCTTCAGAGTATAAGACTTCCGAAAATAAAGGAAATAGGTGATGAGGCTTTTCTAAAGTGTCCTCTTCGTGAAGTAACGATGTCGTCATACATGCCGCCATATAACAGATCTGGTAATGTTTTCAGCGAGATTTCATCAGATGCGGTTTTAGTCGTTCCTAAAGGGGCTGGGTCGAGATATTCATCAGATATTATTTTTTCTATTTTTAAAGAAATAAGAGAGGAACAAGGGCTTTACAATATACGAAGCTATTATGTAAACGGTACCACGTTGAAGTCGTTGATGGACGATGATTTATTGATAACGGATTCCGTAGCTGTTAGTGGCAACCTTACAGAAGGTGACATAGAGACACTGTGTGAAGCCGTATGTTCAGGTAGACTGAGCGGAATTGACATCAGCGAGTGCATTTTGGAGAACAATGAACTCCCAGATGATGCCTTTGTTGATTTTCCGTCAATTGTATTGAGCGAGTCAAATCTGAACTATATAAGTCTCCCCAATGGCATTACGCGTCTTGGTATTAGCAGTCTGGGCGGAACGACTCTTTATCGACTCGTTATTCCGACATCTGTTGAGTTGATAGATCGCCAGTGCTTTCAGGATTCCAGACTGTATTGCGATGTAGTTATCCCAGAAGGTGTAACCCAGATAAACAACAGTGCCTTTTACAATGCAAGAGTAAGTGGTAACTTTTATTTGCCGTCAACATTGGAAAAAGTAGGGACAAGCAGTTTTCGGATAATTCTTACTTCTGATGAAATAGACAAGGGCAGAGCTATGAATTTCTATTACAATCGTATGACGCCTCCTGTACATGCAGAAGGTAGGAAGAAATTCAAATTGTTCCCATATAAAATTTCTGAAGCTCGTAACTGGACGCTGTACGTTCCTGTTGGTGCCAAGGCAGCGTTTGCTGCAGACGAGAATTGGGGATTGTTCCCGAACATCATTGAGACCCCAGACCTCACTGGCGGAACGAGTGGCATTGACGCTCCGAATGTAGAGAAGACAGAAATAAAGACAGCTCGCATCTACACCCTCGACGGCAGATATGTCGGTACGGACTTGAACCGGCTCGGTAAGGGTGTGTATGTGGTGGAAGGAAAGAAGGTGGTGAGGTAAGACACTACCTAACACCCAACACCCACCCTAACCCTCCCGAAGGGAGGGAATGAAGATAGCTGGTAAACAAAATACTTTGAATGCTTTTTAATAAGAAAAGACTGCTCCGCTCTGTAAAAAGAGTGGGGCAGTTGTCGTTAGTATAGCCTCTGGGAAGACAACGGAAACAAGAAAAAGTTTTTTTCATTATTTTACCCTCACGTCCTCACACTTTGCCTCGAAATGCCATGTATATCGGCATTTCAGATGATGAGGGATAGTGTGAGGGATGGTGAGGTTAGACACTGTATTTTTCCCTTTTCCTTTGCATTTTCACGGAAAATCCATAACTTTGCGGAAAATCACTATATCGAAC
>CAKQDG010000131.1 GCA_934219025.1 uncultured Prevotella sp.
CCATGCCGTTGTCGTAGAACTCATAGACCTCATCGATACCTGTCGTTCCCTTATTGCCGTCTTCATCGAAGTCGCCAAAGCCGAACGAACCGATACGGGCACCATTTGCTTTGCCCTTATTGTCGATATAAGCACGGTAGCCACTGAGGTTGGTGTCCTTTGTAGCGCGGTAGAGCTTAGCCTCGCCACCTGTTGTGCTTCCGATGAAGTAGTCGCCGGCAGAGATTGTAGTTGGCGCATAGATAGCCTTGAAGTTAAACACTTCCTTGTTGTGCTGCGTCAGCGTCTTTGCCTGGATGTAGCCGGAACCGGTGTCGTATTTGTTGGCATCTGTATATGCATTGCGCTCAAAGGTAACGCTGTCGAGCATAACATACTGTCTGTTGTTGTCATCAAGTACCTGATTGAAGTCCTTGCCCGGACGGATGAAGTAAGGTCTGCCGGCAACAATCCAGTGGTAGTTGTGCTGCAGGAATTGTGCCACGTTCTGATATTCCACGTTGTTAACCGTAGCCTTGTCTGCAATCTGGTCGAGACTGATAACCCAAGCGTCGTCGCCGAATACTTTTCTAATCTGCGAGTCGTTCACGCTGAACGGCAGGGAGAGAGCTGTCCACTGGTTAGCATTGAATGAGTGGTAGAGCTTAACGTTCACCGTCTTGTCATACTTGTCAAACGTGTCCTCCTTGCCGAGGAATTCGTCCTTGCTGCCTTCGGCAGTACCCTTCTCGTCGAGAGTTACGGTCTGAAGTTCAGGTTCCTCGCGTCCTGCCTTCCAGTCGGTAGGCATGAATGCAAATCCATCGTTACCGAGTTTAGAACCATTCATGAAGAGGAAGTAGCTCTTGCCAGCCTTTACATTGAAAGAATAACGGGTGTATGCCTTGGTGATAACAGAGTAGCCTAGTGAACCAGGAACGGCGGTAGGGTCGAGTGTAGTGGCTATATCATAAACCACCTGTTTGTCACCTTTATTAATCTTTGGCTTTACACCATCTTCGGTGATGTATCCTACCTTGGTGAGCAATTCTTTAGCAATACTCTCAGACTTTGCATCGATGCCATTGCAGTCGTCAACCATCTGTTTGTAACTACATCTTACAACAGCTTCTGTATAGGCATCTGTGTTTTCACCCTCGATAGAGTGAGTCCATTTAGTGAGTTTCACAGGAGTACCGGTCTCGTCAGTGATGAACACCGGGTTCACCTTCAGCTTGTTCATACCGCTCTTTGTAGCATGCTCAGGGTCGCCATCGTATGCTACCATACCATTCTGAATTATATATACGGCAATAGTTCCGCTCTCGTTAGGTTCAAACTGCACGTATGTACCGCGACACGGCACGTTGTAAGTCTGATCCTCATCATCTGCTTTATATTCAAACTTGGTATTAACAGTTTCCGACGAAGCATTTTGTGTTCCGAAAGAAGCATAAGAGAAGTTATCGATAACTCGCTCATTACTGCCCACAGAGTCCATCTTAGAAGTCTTCCAGCTGTCGACAATCATCTCCAGATTCTCGCCTTCAAACTTATTGTTTTTGTAGTAAGGCTTGTCTGTATCGTTTTCCCATCCACCGAAGAAAGCGCGGATATGTGTAGGATAGTTTGTCGTAGAAATCTTCTCCAACACATTAGGTGTATATCCGTTCTTCATCACGTATGTAGGGATGTCGCCGATATAGAGGTTGTATGCCGGAACTTTCTTCACCTTGTCGCCGCCCTTGGCATAAGCTGACTTAACTTCGGCGTAGATCTTCAAGTGGTCTTCCAAAAGACCAAGACTTCCGAAATTGTCGATAGTCTTGTTTCCTATTGCAAATTTCTTAGCAGTACCCTTAGTCTTGGTAGTAACCAAACCGTATTTGTTGTCCACCTCGGCATAATCCTTGATATCTTCCTTAGAGTCAATGATATTTCCTGTGATAGCAAACGTAACATTGTCGTCAGCCACCTTACCTGATGTCAGCGAAGGCAATGCTCCCACAAATCCATTAGCGTATGCTGTTGCATTCTTCACAGGTTCCATATCATTACGCTGGTTGATGAATCCTGGTTCGAAGCTGATACCGTGAACCTTCAGAGGTTCATATGTTGTAGCGTCGCCGGCATTGTAGAGATAGTAAGTCGTTCCCCCGTAAATAGGATAACGGAACTGTACAGGCTTCTTCGCATCTGTCTTCATTTCGATGCTCTGCTTCTCATTGCCAGCTTTGTCGGTGAGGACAATGCTGTTTCCAGCCTTGAATTTAGCATCAAGAGTAAGATATCCGTTGGTCTTAGGCTGCAGTATATAATATGTACCGTCTGTAGGAATACCTTTCTCATCGAGTTCAACCGGAGCACCGTAAACAATGACCTTATTTCCGTCAGCTTCGCCTGGGTCTGTAGCAATCCATGGGTCTTCATCAGTGGTCTTGTCGGCAACAGTTCCGTCGTCAGCCTTTGTCTCGCCGTCTGTAATCTGCTTTGCTAAGTTGCCGAGTGTAACAGAAAGACCCGGAATAGCATCGATGGTATAACCACCACTTACAAGTCCTGCAGAAGTAAAGACAAGTTTTCCGTGAACATTGTCGCCGGTCTTGATACCGTCGTCGTTACCCGGACCGATGTTCTGTCCGTTTTGGTTAACCACTCTCCATGAGAATCTCACGCTCTCGCCAATCTCCTTCACGATGATGCGGAATGTTGTCTCGCCATCCTTGTAATGCTCTGGATCTTTGGCTATAGCCTTTACGCTGATCTCCGGATAGTCGCCCTTATAAGGACCGCCGTTGATGATGTAGAAATCGCCATTGCTGTCAACTCCGATTCCTGCTTTCTTCAGTTCCTCCTCATCGAAAACGAGATTGTAGTGTTCCTTTATATCATTTCCGAAATCGTCGGTAATTGTTATCGTAGGCTGTGTAGGGAATTCCTTGTCACTTGTATATATTATAATAGGATCTGGAGTGACTTTAACTCTTGGAGTAATCTTATCCTCTACGTTGAACACCTCGTTAACGAGAGCTTCTCCTTCTCCATCTTCATAATATCCAATATTGTATGGATACATGGCATATGTCAGTGTTACAGGGCCTTCTTTCAGGAACGATAGAGTCCAGTTAGAATCTGTTCCGTGTGCCTTTGTCGAACAATATACTTCCCATGTTTCACCTTCGTATGTATTTTTGTCAACCTTGTTGCCTTTGTCATCCACGGTGATATGGTGCTGTTCGTCCTCATATGGATAGTTCTCAATCTCTGCTTCACCGGTCTTGAATTTTATTGTATACTCGCATCCGAAGTCATTAGCCTCTGAATTGTGACGCAATACATACTGCTCATCCTTGTTTCTGTTGAATTTTGTGTCGTTGATTTCACATGTATGCACGCCAGTAACCTCGAAACGGTTCTGCCAGTTCATCTTCGCTCCCTTGGTAATGTGTACTTCCTTCGGACTTGGCGATAGCTCAAGCTTCACAGGGCGTGGTTTTATGGTTAGATCGTATGATTCTTCAGATGCATTATACTTTTTGTTTGCAGCATCGTCCCATTTTGACGGATAAACTTGGCAGTATATCTTTGTCGTGAACTTGGCAAGCTTTGACGTGAGCACAGCATTGTCGCGGCTACTCTGGTTGCACGGTTTGAACTCGTTACGTGCAACACCCTTTTGGAAGACAAGGTCACCGGCATTGATGTCGGGTGCCCAAGTTGTAACCACCGAACATGTATTGACGGGCTTGTCACTGTTGAAGCTTATCATGTTGTCTGGCAGAGTCTGTCCTCCGTTTTCTTTCATCGTGCAAGTCTGATAGTCTTGCGGAGTGTGCATTGTCTTGCCCTCTTCAAGCGGTGCAGCAGACCATGCTATCCACAATGGTTTGGAACCGTCTTTCCATGATACGGATGGAGTGATATTATTTCCGTACTGGTCGTAGACGGTAGGTCGCTGAATAGGAATATTCTGCATACCGGTATAGACAAGGTCTGACTTCGCTGGGAATACAAGTTTCGGAGTAACCTTCCCGTCAACGATTTGCAGTTCGTATGAGAGTCCCTCGATAGGGTAGTATGCCTCTTTATTAATAGGTTCGAAAGTGAAATTGATTTTAGCTGTTCCTTCAGTATCTTTCACTTTTATAACCTGTGCTGTAAGCTTTGTAGTTCCGTCGCCTTCAAGCGAATTGTAGCTGTAGTTGTCTACAACTTCCACGAGTTGCTTTGATGCCTCGTCGGCCACCTCTGCGCTGATTTTATAACGCTGAGTGACATCGAGAACCATCTTGCTGTCGTCCTTAGTGTTGGTAGTAGTGTAGTTTATCTTGAAGTTAGGCAGAGAGATGATGGTTCCTGTGGCAGCGTGCCACACGTTTTTGTATGTCTCATCGGTAACAAAATCTGGTATTACAAGTTCCGGTTTGTCTGCTTTTACCTTATTTAATGTGATGCGGTAGCTGCTTTCTCCCTCGTTGAAGATTTCAGTGTAGCGGTCAGTTGGGGTAGCTTTCACGTGTACGTACACAACTCCAGCCGTGTTTCCAGTTTCCACATCGCCATAACGAGTGTTTACCCTTGTGCCTGTTACGGGGTCAACGCTGTAGGTCTTTCCCTTTTCAACTTTCTCATCGCATGCCACACCGCTATCCATTCCGTCAGCATTACCTTTCGTGAGGTAATATGAGATGTAGAAACGGTTAGTCACCATAGTTTTCACCTTTTGGCTCTCGTAGATAACTATCGAGGGCTCGATGAACTTGGTGTCATTAAGATAAGTGGCAGGCTCGCCGTCGCCTCCATATCCAGGTTTTTGGATATAGACGTAAGGGGTTGTCTTTCCCGCCGTTCCGTCGGCATTAGCGACTAATCCTGTGAGCATCACCAAAAAGAATAGGACGATGCTCCTGAAAGCTGTGAGCTTTCCGAACAAATCTTTTTTCAT
>CAKQDG010000132.1 GCA_934219025.1 uncultured Prevotella sp.
CTCCCGTCTTTGAGTTGGCATAGGCATCGATAAATTTAAAGTCCTCCTTCCACGGACCCCTCAGATTCTTTGCCGTAGCCTGTTGGATGCCGTTTTGTATCTCCTTGCCGTCAGCATTCTTGATATTTCCCTTGTAGAACATATGGTACGTGCCGTTTCGCTCGATTATATCGTTGTCTATACATCCGTATTTTGCGCGGAAAAACACTTTTGGCTCGCTCTCAAAACCGGTGAAGTCTTTGTTGGCATAGGCATAATACGTTACGAGACTCTTTCTTCCGTCGCCCGTGCGCTGCAGGGTGAAATACACCATGTATTTTCGAGCCTTGCGGTCGTAGATTGTTTGTGGAGCCCACACCCAGTAGGCATCAGCGAAGTGCTCCTTGTAGTCGTCTTTGAGCACAATCTTGGAGTGAGTCCAGTTGATGAGGTCTTTCGACTTCATCATCACTATGCCCGGATTCTCCTTCCATCCGAATTTCTTGGTATTCATGTCTGTAGCCACTATATAGTAGCATCCGTCCTCGCCACGCAGAATATGCGGGTCGCGGATACCGCCGCTCGTACTTATCGAGTCGCTCGCTATTACGGGCTGGTTGCAGTTCAGCGCATACCAGTTCTTTGCGTCATCGCTGAGAGCGAAGCGCAGATTCTCCTGACTGTCGCCGGTGCCTTCGAAATAGGCGAAGAGATATCCGGCGAATTTGTTGCTTGCGGTATTCTTTGCGGCAGCGTCTATATTCGGCATGCTGCCGAGAGTAAGTGCTGCAAGAAGTGCAGTAATGAATGGTTGATGTTTCATCTTTTTTCGTTAGCAGTTTTATTTGGTTGCAAATATACTTGTTTACTCTGATTCCGATGTATGTTCATCAACAAGATAGTTACGGATAATGTTAATCTCGTTCTTTACGTAATGCAAAGCAATAGAAAAGCCCTTCCTCGTGCTAACTTCCGCCTTGTGGCATAATGCTTTTTAGTACATAAAAAGGTAAAAATATACATTTCGTGTTTTAAATACCTTAAATATTATTGGAAACAGTCGCCTTTATGGATGATTTTTATCACGGAAACGGAAAAATGCATTAACTTTGCCGACTGTAAAAGATTTATAGGCTCTACGAGTTGTGAGAAGAAAACTTTTTGAAATAGACTATACGGCAAACCGCATGACGGGATTCCTGCTCGGACTAATCGTTGCGCTGACAATCTTCTTCTGTGCCATGGAGTACAGAAGCGGTGGGGCGGCAGACGATGACTATGACGATGACGCTGATGAAATGGTGAAGGATATGGAACTCCTTCCGCCGCAGCAGCGCAAGGATATGATTGCCGTGATAAAGCCCGGGGCGGCTACCCATTCCGTTACGAAGAAGATAAAGAAGGTGGACCAGACGCCTACCACCGAAGTGCCCACGCGTATGGATCAGACCGACGGCGATGCCGACCAAGGCAACGGCGAGGGACAGAACAATATTGAAGGTTCGGGCGACAACAACGAGACTACGGCTCAGGCTCCTGTGGCTACCGACATGAACGACAATCCGCTGAATTTCCGTGTTGTGGAGAAACTCCCCGAGTTCCCCGGCGGCATGGTGGAGTTCATGAAATGGATTACCCGCAATCTGCGCTACCCTCAGACTGCACAGCAGCAGAAGATACAGGGACAGGTGAAGGTGGCGTTCATTATCGGCAAGGACGGTGTCGTGTCGGAACTGAAAGTCGTCAAGAGCGTGCATCCGTTGCTCGATGCCGAGGCACTGCGCGTGATGAGGATGATGCCTAAATGGAAGCCGGGCGAAGATAAGGGGAAACCCTGTCTGACGTATTTCTGTATCCCGGTGAACTTTGTGATATAGAGCTTGGACTGCTCGGATAGCTCGGACGACTCCAAAAAGTCTAATTACAATAAAGGAAAAACCAAAAAAACAAAACAATATGCGCAAACAATTAAGCAGATTACTGTTTACCCTCGTGGCATTCATGGCTTTCGCCGTAACTGCTGCTGCCGAGGGGAAAGATTCAACTTCGGCTGTAGCCGCTGCTGATACTGCCCAGGCCGCACAGGGCGTTGCTGCCGCCGACACGACAGACCTCTCTGCCGACCTCGCCGCTATGGACGAGGACGAGCCGGAGAGCTTCCATCAAGTGCTGAAAACAAAGTTTATCGAAGGCTCCGCCGGCTTCATGTCGCTCGTTGCCCTGGCTCTCGTCTTGGGACTCGCCTTCTGTATAGAGCGAATCATCTATCTGGCACTGAGCGAGATAAATGCCAAGAAGATGATGGCAGACATCGACAAACAGCTTGGTAAAGGCGATGCAGAAGGAGCAAGGCAACTCTGTGCCGACGTGCGCGGACCTGTTGCTGCCATCTGTCGCCAGGGGCTCGACCGCATCGATGATTCTATCGACGATATAGAGCGTGGCATTTCGAGCTACGGTTCTGTGCAGGCGGCAAACCTCGAGAAAGGCTGCTCCTGGATTACGCTTTTCATTGCCATTGCCCCGTCGCTCGGATTCTTGGGCACTGTAATCGGTATGGTCATGGCATTCGAGCAGATTCAACAAGCTGGCGACATCAGTCCTACTATCGTTGCATCGGGAATGAAGGTGGCTCTTATCACTACTATCTTCGGTATCATTGCAGCCCTCATCCTTCAGGTGTTCTACAATTATATCCTCTCGAAGATAGAGCATATCACGAGTCAGATGGAGGAGTCGGCAATCTCGCTGCTCGACTCTATAATGAAGTATAAGAACCTGCAAAACCGTTGATCTTACAGCCTTTCATATATGTCTTATAAGTCCTATAAATCCTATAAGTCTTATAATTCCTATAACTCCTAAAAAGAAATGAGAAAGATGAAAAATCTCAAAACCGATCAGATTTCCACTCGCGTGCTTTACTCGCTGGTGGGGCTCACGGTGGTAGTATTCGCCCTGTTCTATCTCGTGGGCTACAACTCACCCTATCTGTTCGACCCCACATACAATGCGCCGGTGCTCACAGACCTCGTACTTGTTCTCATGTATTTCATGGTTGCCGCAGGACTGGGCGTTGCCGTGTATTCCGTGGTGAGGGGCAGCCGCACCCGTTCATCCGAGAAAGCCGTTAATGGGGTGCCCGTGGCAAAGATAATGTGGGGCACGGTGGCGTTCGTCGCCGTATTGCTCGTCGTAACATTCTGTGCAGGTTCGTCCGAACCGCTGAAGGTAAACGGTATCCTTTTCTCTGATGCCATCTGGCTGAGACTTACCGATATGTTTATCTATACCTCGCTCATCTTGATTTTTGCGGCGGTGGTTGCCGTGGGCTACTCGATGTCGGGGATTAACAGAAAAAGAAAATAACACAGATGATGTTTACTCGTAGAAAACGAAGCGTTCCGCTGCTGAACACCACATCGACTGCCGATATCTCGTTCATCCTGCTGGTGTTCTTCCTCGTCATTTCGTCGATGGACTCCAACAAGGGACTGTCTCGACAGCTTGCTCCCGCGGAGAAGAACAAGACGGAGGAGACGACGGAGATGGACCGCCGCAATGTGCTCGACATCGCTATCGGCACTGGCGGGCAGATTTCTGTTGACAGCAAGCCCGTTGCCATCGACAGACTCGCCGACAGGGTGGAGCGGTTTGTTGCCACCTGTCCCTCAAGAGCTACGCATGTGGTGAACGTCGTGATGCAGCCGGATTCTAAGTATGACGACTATTTCCACGTGCAGGATGCCATCTCGAAGGCTTACACATCGTTGAGAAACAGATATGCTCTGCAGTGTTTTCATAAGGCTTATGCCACGTGTAGCGCCGACGAACGGAAAGCTGCAGAAAAGGCATATCCTCAGCGAGTGATGGAGAGTATAGAAAATGATGGAGGAAACGCCAAATGATTGACTTCAGAAAAAGAAAACGTGAAGTGCCGGCATTGAACACGGCATCGCTGCCCGATTTGATATTCTCGGTGTTGTTTTTCTTTATCATCGTTACCCACATGCGGCAGGATGATGTAAGGGTGAAATATCAGGTGCCACAGGGAAAAGAACTCGCAAAACTTGCAAGCAAATCCTCTGTTGTGCATATTTACATAGGAAAACCGCAGAATAATGCCGGAGGATACCGTATACAGCTTGCCGACAAGGAGGTGAACATAGACCAGCTCGTGGACAGACTTTCGCGTATGCGCAACGAGATGTCGCCCGAAGACGCTCAAAGGCTCACCGTGGCCGTGAGTGCCGACAGAAATGTGGATATGCAGACTGTTATGCAGGTGAAACAGGCTCTGCGAAAGGCAAACACGCTGAACGTTACTTTTATAGGAACCAAGTCTAAATAGACTTTCCGTAAAGCTTGGCTCAATAATGAAGCATTGCTTTGCCGCTTTTGAAGCTATGCTTCGCATGGAGTATACCATAGCTGCACTCTTGGTACCAAATGTGTTTGATGTTTTGGTACTGCCTTTTCCTCATTTCATGGCAGAACGAATTGGCTACTGGCATAGCTTTTGAGAATAAACGGAATGAACGTTTGCGAAAGTATATGTTTTCTTTGTAAAATTGCTCGTTCTCGCTAATATTTATTACCTTTGCATAAGATAGTGCAAATCGAGAGGAGAATAAAATGAATTCATTCATTTTTTTATCCCGAGATGCAGACTGTTTTTGCACTCTATAATAAAAAACAAAATAACAATGAAAAATATAGATCCGAAAGAACTGACCGACAATTTCTTTGAAACCATCGGTAAAGAATGGATGCTTGTTACGGCAGGCGGAAAAGACAACTTCAATATGATGACTGCTTCATGGGGATGCGTGGGCTGGCTGTGGAACAAGCCCGTTGCCGTGGCATTCATCCGTCCGGAACGTTTCACCCACGGTATTATCGAGCGTGAAGACAGACTTACGCTGTCGT
>CAKQDG010000133.1 GCA_934219025.1 uncultured Prevotella sp.
AGAGAGCTTGCTCTCTAAAGTACATACCTTGCTTTATACAATAAGCCGAAGGCTTGCAAAACGGCATCGGGGGTTTTATGGGTTTTCGTCTAAAAATTTGGCAAGGAGGTTACTTCCGATAATAAATATTATCACTCCATATCCCGGATGAACCATAAGTAAATACTAAGAATTGATGGCTGTCTGTTGTAGAATTCGCGATTGTAAGTTCAATTCCAGGATACACAAAGTGTTCTATTTTTCTTATTTCTGTAAGCCAAAAAGGGAAAATGAAATTGCAGATGCGGTGAATCTTCAGTCTTGTCTTTTATAAGTTGTTATAAATCAGAATGTTGGGATGTAAAACAAACGGCGTGGCGAGGAAAATATTTTGCCGTAGCATCGCTTTTCCATGAATGAAGCAATGCTTCTTCAGGAGAGAAGCAATGCTTTGCTCCCGAAAAAGCATTGCTCCTCTATGGAATTGCCATTGAAAAAGTGTTCCAAATGTCGTTTTTTGCCTATAAATTGATTCTTCCGATATTTTGAGTGATAATATTTATCGGAAGTGACAAATATATTTTTAGACGAAAACCAATAAAACACCCTCTGACAAGTAAAGCCCTCGTTCCTCGGGTCTGTCGATGTATTATCATATTTCCTTATGAGAACAAGTTCTCTTTCGGAAACCCGCCAATCCATCGCTAATGCCTTTGGCATTTTTACTTGTCAGAGGGCGATAAACATAAAAAACAAAGGAAATCATTTGCAGCCTGTAAAACAGAATGGCAACAAGGTTTGTCTATATAGTTACAGACAAGGATTTTTGTATTCTTACACCCGGTTTTAATTGTTTGCCACAAAGTCTTGATTTCCTTTGTTTTTTTATGTTTATCGCCCGATGTCGTTTTGCAGAGAGACACGAAGTGGCTCATTGTGTAAAGCAAGATATGAGCGGAAGAGAGCTCGCTCTCTAAAGTACATACCTTGCTTTATACAATAAGCCGAAGGCTTGCAAAACGGCATCGGGTGTTTTGTAGGTTTTCGTCTAAAAAAGTTGGAAAGGATATTTCTTCCGATAATAAATATTATCACTCAAAATTCCAGATGAGCCCCCAAATATGTATTACCACAACAGATACTGCACAATCAGCGCCACGTTGTATACAAGCAGATAGAGGGCAAGCACGCCAACTGTTGCACGCAGGGCCACGAGTTTTCTGCCGCTGACACCTTTAAACAGGTATGCCATGGCTATCGGCATGACAAAGAGCCAGTGGGCCCCCATGATATAAACCTCGTTGAGGCCGAAGCCCAAAACCACGTGTATGAACATGTCGAAACCGAAGCCACACAGCGCCATCCACAGGAAACGGCTGCGCCGCCCCATCCAAATGCCGGCAAGGAACAGGAGCACGAGGATAAACTCAACGCCATAGTTCAGCCAGTTGTTGTAGTAAACCAGCACCGGTCTGCCGCGCAGCGTGTCGCCCAAGAGCCAGTCGCGGTGCAACTGTATAGACTCGCCAAAGAGATTCTCCACCGCCGAGTCCCATCGCGGAGTGGTGATATCGGTCCAGCTCGAAAACTCGCCGTTGGCTATAGGCTTGCCCTTGTGGGCAAATCCGGGTTGCTTGTGGTCGGCAATGTATCTTGCACGGATGCGCTGTTTCATCATCTTGTCGAAAGCCTTGCGTATTTCCACCGTGTCGGTGATGCTCGTGGTGTCGCGGAAGAGCACAAACTCCTTGGCACGCTTCTCGTCGCTCTTTTTCTTCTTCAGCGCGTTGCGCTTTATAGCCTCGGGATATTTGTAGTGGGCATATTCCCATCGGGCGAAGCCCCATATCACAGCCGACGGTATCAGCACGGCAAAGAGCAGATAGCGCGGTTTGAAAAAGCGTTTGCCGTCGACAAACAGGGCATCGATGAATATCTTTATGCCGTTGCTCAGGGTGATACCTGCCGTGAACAGAAACATCAGCATGGTTTGCCACCCGTCGAGCCGCTTCTTGTCGCGCAGTTTCACTCCACACACATACAGCGCCATGAGGAGCATGAACATCGACGGACCGAAGTGGTCGGGCACGATAAACGACAGCAGTATGTAGGCGAAGCTAAAGAGCAGCGTGGCGAGCAGGATGCCGTCGCGGTTGCCCACGCCGATAATGTCGCGGCATATTCGCATGAAGAATATGAACGAATAGAACACCATGAACAGGAGTATCGCTGCCACGATAAACTGGGCAAGGTTTACTCCCGTGGCATCCATCAGCCAGTTGTCGAGCCACGAAAGCGGAGCCACGAAAAATGCCAGCAGCGGATGGCGGTAGATGTTATAGTCGGGGCTCCATCGCGTTATCACGATATACGTGATGGGGTCGAAGCCCGACAGGGCAAAATCTTTTATGAACACCGACCATGCTGCCTTTGTGGGGCGCATGAACTTTTCGGCATAATGCCATATCACAAGGGCGTTGAGCATGAAATATAGCAATGTTGCGGCGAGTGCCGGCAGTGCCTCCTGGCGCCTGACGCGAAACATGCGGAATATCTGCACTATTATGTTCTTGAACTCTGGTATGGGGTTTGTCATATCTAATGTTTTAGTTGTTACTGTTTTTCTTCTCTAATTCCTGAACGGTTTGTAATAGCCCTCGTCGGCAAAATCAAGCATCTCGATGTCTCCGCTGCTGTCGCCATAGGCAGTGAGCCAGTAGCTCTTGCGGTCGGGATGGAGAGCCAGGATGCGTCTCACCTTTTCACGGCGGCGGCAGTTTGCCGAGAGAAACCTGCCAGTAAGGGCACCGTTTGCCACCTCTATCCTTGTGCAGAAAATCTCTATCCCCGGGAATTCCCTGAAAAACGGGGCCACCCAGTTGTTGATGCTTGCACTCACTATCATCACGGTGGAGTCGGCATCGGCAGTCAGCTCGCGCAGTTTGGCAACACCCTTGGGGCGGAGCATCTCGCGGTGGGTGTCGGCAAAGCGCTCGCAAAGGTTGTTGAACATATCCTCTGGCATTCCGCTGAAATACCACGCAAAGATTAGCTCTTTCACCTTTCCGCTGTTGAATATGCCGAGCTTCATCCCGATGAGAAAATGCAGATGCAGGGCGAAGCACTTGAGAAATACTTTCCATCCGCGGGCATACACGAGAAATGCTATTAGGGAATCACGCTTTGTCAGCGTGCCGTCGAAATCAAAGGCATATATCTTTTTCATCGCAGTATGTATATTATAAACAGGAACGAAAGCAGCCACATGAGTACCACGAGCTGAAGAAAACGGTCGTGGAGCATGGCGCGAGTAGGGTCGCCGCTCTTGTTGTCAACAAGAGTGAGCTGCAGGTAGCGCAAGATGCCGATAATCACGAAAATCGTGGTGAGATACAGATAGTGTGTGCCGATGCGACGCTCCACATCGGGCGACACGGTGTACATCACGTAGCACACGAGGGTTACCGTGGCGGTGATTGTTATCGCCTGGTTTATGAAGTCCAGATTGTAGCGTATCGTGTTCCGGCGCGGGGCATGGCCCGTGGCGTTCATCTTCAGCACGTCGTCGCGGCGCTTGGCAAGCGAGAGGAAAAGGGTGAGAAGAAACGTCATGAGCACTATCCAGTTGCTCAGCGGGATGTCTGTGGCTATTCCTCCGGCAAATAGCCGCAACACAAAGCCGAAGGCTATCGTGCACACGTCTACTATGGCATAGCGCTTCAACACAAGGCAGTATGCCACATTAAGAAGAAGGTATATCAGGATAACTGCCGCCACGCCCGGGGCGAATTGCCCCAACAGCGACACGCAGCCAAAGCTCATGAAAATCATCACGGCCATCATGGCGTAGCCCTGGGCAACGCTCACCTGGCCCGAGGCTATCGGGCGGCGGCACTTGGTGGGATGACGGCGGTCGTCGGCAACGTCTACTATATCATTCAGGCAATATATCGACGAGGATATAAAACAGAAAGCCACGGCTGCCGTGAGGGCAGCAACGATATCTACAGTGTCGAGCAGACTGCCGCCGAAGAATAGCGGCACGAGCACGAACACGTTTTTCAACCACTGGTGCGGACGTATTATCCGCAGTATATTCTTAATGTTCATTACAATATCAATAAAATAGTGCGCTAAGTTAATCACTTTTTATTAATCTTGCAATTATATTATCCACGAAATTGACTTGATGCGACTTTTGAAACAGCCGAAACCGCAAAATCCACGGCTCGGCGCAGGATATATGCCGCCGGAACCGACACAAGCAACACGCACAACAGCGTGAGCCCATAGCCCAGATTATAGCGCCCCAGAGGGCGCAACACAAATTCAATGTGTATCAGATATATCTCCAGACTGATACTGCCGAGAAACGTAAATACCCGCAACACCCACGCCGGAGCATAATCCAGCAACTTGCATTCAAGAAACAATGCGCTGACGGCAAGCGGGATGTATGCCATGCGCTCCATGAACAGGGGAAAACTGCCATGGCCTATATATTCAAGGCGCAGGCACAGCCATAGGCTCGACGCAAACAGGATGACGAGCATCCCCATACTGCCACTGGGCAAGCTGCGCCTTTCCATCACTGCCTCGCCCATGTTGATGCCAATGAAGAATATCGCTATGCGACTGAAAAATATCTCGATGTGGCCCACACTGTTGTGAAACAGCGGAACATACTGCACCATGGCTGCAAGCAGCACGAAAGCCAGTGGCAGCCAGCGGTATGCCGGGCGGTTGCGCACAAGTTCCATGTAGGGTGGGGCAAAGTTATATAGCATCATTGTGGCAGGCACATACCAGAACGTGAGGTCGTCGGCACGCCAGAAGCTCCAGTTGAACAATATG
>CAKQDG010000134.1 GCA_934219025.1 uncultured Prevotella sp.
AGCTCGGTATCCACGGCTCTCCTACCTGTGAGCTGGTTTACAAGAATGCCAAGGCTGAACTCTGCGGAAGCACTCGCATGGGTCTTATCAAATATGTTATGGCACTGATGAACGGTGCTCGTCTGGGTATTGCCGCACAGAGTGTCGGCGTGAGCCAGGCTGCATACAACGAAGCTCTTGCCTATGCCCGCGAGCGCAAGCAGTTTGGCGAGGCTATCGTTAATTTCCCTGCCGTTTACGACATGATTGCCAAGATTAAGGCTAAGCTCGATGCCGGACGAAGCATCTTGTATCAGACTGCCCGCTACGTTGATATCTACAAGGCTCTCGACGATATCGCCCGTGAGCGCAAGCTCACTCCTGAGGAGCGCAAGGAGCAGAAGAAGTATGCCCGTCTTGCCGATGCCTTCACTCCTATCGCCAAGGGTATGAACTCTGAATATGCCAACCAGAATGCCTACGACTGTATTCAGGTGCACGGCGGTTCGGGCTTCATCATGGAATACAAGTGTCAGCGTCTGTATCGCGATGCCCGTATCTTCTCTATCTACGAGGGTACCACTCAGCTGCAGGTGGTTGCTGCCATCCGCTACATCACCAACGGCACTTACCTCTCTATCATGAAGGAGATGGTTGAGAAGGAGGTTTCTGAGGATATGAAGTCGCTGCAGGTTCGCATCCAGAAGATGATCGAGCTCTACGAGCAGTCGCTCGAGTATGTTAAGCAGGCTGAGAACCAGGAAGTTCAGGATTTCCTCGCTCGTCGTCTGTACGACATGACTGCCGACATCCTTATGTCGCTGCTCATCGTCAGCGATGCTTCTGCCGCTCCGGAACTCTTTGCCAAGAGCGCACAGGTTTACGTACGCCATGCTGAGGAAGAGGTTATCGGCCACAGCTGCTACGTGAAGAGCTTTATCGCTGAGGATTTGGTGAACTTCCGTGCTGAATAAGTTATATGCTGAAATAATCGAGTAGGAGGAAAACAAAATAGTTTTCTTCCTGCTCGACAAAAAAAAGAGGATGCATCGTTTTGACACATCCTCTTTTTTTATAGATTACCCTTTTTACTTTTTTACCTTTTTACTTTTACCCTCATTCCCCCACAATTTCCTTTGCCCTTTCAAGAGCTATGTTGATATGGCTGCAGATGTTTTCCTTGCCAACGGAGTCGTTGAATCCTGCCTTTTCGAGAGCGGCATGCACACTTGGGTTCACCCCCGAAAGCACCACCTGTATGTCTTCTTTCTTGCTCATGGCACAAAGGTTGGTAAGGTTGTGGATACCGGTGGAATCGATGAAAGGCACCTTTCTCATTCGGATGATGCGCACCTTTGGACGGTCGCCAAAGGCTGCCATAATCTCCTCAAAACGGTTTCCGGCACCGAAGAAATACGGACCGTTGATTTCGTAGACCTCCACTCCCTTGGGGATAGACAGATGCTCCAGATTGCCCTTGATGATATCGCTCTCCTCGTTTATTTCGTCCATGATAACCTTAACATCGGTGGTCTCCGACATACGCTTCATAAACAGCAGACAGGCAATGATCAGTCCCACCTCGATGGCAACGGTGAGGTCGAAGATTATAGTGAGGAAGAAGGTGATGAGCAGTACGGTTACGTCGCTTTTGGGATTCTTCATCAGGGCGAGGAACGAGCGCCAGCCGCACATGCCGTATGACACGATAACCAGTACTCCGGCAAGGCATGCCATAGGGATATACTTGGCAAGCGGCATGAAGAACAGGAAGATGAGCAGCAATACCACGGCATGGATTATTCCGGCAACCGGAGTCTTTCCGCCGTTGTTGATGTTTGTCATCGTGCGCGCAATGGCTCCCGTGGCAGGGATGCCGCCAAAGATTGGCGATGCAAGGTTTGCCACGCCCTGTGCGATAAGCTCGGTGTTGGAGTTGTGGTGGTCGCCAATCACACCGTCGGCAACGGTTGCCGAGAGTAGCGACTCTATGGCGCCGAGCACGGCAATAGTGAGAGCCGGTGCCACAAGGCTTTTTATCGTTTCCCATGTCATTTGCGGCATGTGTGCCTCTGGTATGGCATTGCTTACGGAGAAGCGGTCGCCGATAGTCTCTATTGTAGTAACGCCTGCAAAGTTTTTCAGCAGCAGGGCGGCTATAGTCATTACGATGATTGCCACGAGCGAGCCCGGTATTTTCTTGCTGAACTTTGGCGTTACGGCAATTATCACCACGCTGAGGATTCCCACGGCGGCACACCACCAGTCGATGGTATTGAAATTGCAGATATAGCACCACCACTTTTCAAGGAAGTCGCTCGGCACCTTGTCGATAGACAGTCCGAAGAGGTCTTTTATCTGTGTGGTGAATATCGTTACGGCTATTCCGCTGGTGAATCCCACAACTATGGGGTAAGGGATAAACTTGATGATGGTGCCAAGGTGGAGCACTCCGAAGAGAATTAGGAATGCCCCTGCCATGAGTGTGGCGATGGTGAGTCCCTCGAAGCCATATTGTTGGATGATGCCGTAGATGATTATGATGAAGGCACCGGTAGGTCCGCCAATCTGCACTTTGCTTCCGCCGAGCAGCGAGATGATGAATCCTGCCACGATGGCTGTTATGATGCCCTTTTCGGGTGTTACTCCCGATGCGATACCAAAGGCGATGGCAAGCGGCAGTGCCACGATGCCCACGATGATGCCTGCCATGAGGTCGGCAACGAATGTTTTTTTGTTGTAGTTCTTGATTGCAGACAACAGCTGCGGTCTAAAATCCAGTGTACTGTTCATTGTAAAGTGGAAATGTGTGAAAATAAAAAAGGACAGTTCTGCTTCGTTTCCGGCAGAACTGCCCGCGTATCTCTGAAATAATGGTGCAAAAGTAATTAAAAATGTTGTAATGACAAAATAAAAGTTAAACAACTGGCGGAAATATAAAAAGGGCATACCGCCAAACGGTATGCCCTTCATATATATAAATGGTGTTGCAAATTTCTTGAAACTCTTGTTTTTTAAATTGTCAGAGTATTGTTCGCATGATTATTTAGGCAGGTTGAAAGCCTTTGTCATTTCTGCCATTTGCTCCTGGCTCATGCCTTCGGGCTCAAATCCCATGCACTTTGAATCGATGTAAATCTTTGCACTCTTCGAGAGCACGTCTATTTGGTCGAAAGCATCCATCACGTCGAGTCCTTTGGCAAACACGCCGTGCTTTTCCCAAAGAACAACATCGTAGTCTTCAAGCTCCTTCAGTGTGGCATCGGCAAGAGTGTTTGAACCAGGCAACTCGTAAGGAACGACGCCGAGTCCCAGCGGACAGAAAGCCTTGGTCTCCGGAATCATGCTCCAGAGAATGTTTGTCAGCACGTCTTTTGCCAGGAACTTGCGGTTGTGGCTCATTGCCACGAGTTCAATTGGGTGAGTGTGAACAGTTGCCTTGTATGCAGAACCTGTTTCGATGAGATGTGCATGCACAGTGAGGTGAGAAGGCAGTTCGCTTGTAGGCATCACGGCATTGTCGGCAATGATTACATAGCTGGCGCAGTCGTCGAGAATGCGAATCACGCTACCGTTGTCCATCGGACGGCGTGCCAAGTCGCGCATGCGCTTGCCGGTGCCTTTGCAGTAGAAGTAGCAATCCTTCAGTGCAGGCAGAGTTACACCGATTTGCTTTACGTCGCTGATTGCAGGCATAGCCTTGATTTCGTCGTCAACAAATTCTGTAACGTTCACTGTGATGTTGCCGCCATTACGCTCAGCCCATCCGTTTTGCCACAGGTAGCCTGCTACCTCGGCAATTTTCTCCACCTCTGCTTTCAGTCCAGGGCGACCTTCAAGAATACTTTTCATAATATGTTTTTGTTTTTAGTTATTTTCCGGGATAATGCAAATCGGGCAATACCAAGCTTGTTTGGATTTACGAGATGCAACTTATCTTTTTGCAAAGATAGTTTAAATATTCGGAACATGACTTGTAGGAAATGATTTTTGTTCTTTTTATTTTGAGAAAAACCGATTTGCATAAAGGTTATTCAGTTGGGCGCGCTATTGCCATTTGCTCATTTTAATGCAGTTGTAATAAAAATTCTTCATTCTTCATTCTTCATTCTTCATTTATATGTATTATCTTTGCACGCATGAACGATATTGTAAATACGGCACAGTGGAGCGAGAACGTGATAATCGCCGATGCCGACTTTGTGGATAAGGTGGCGTTCGACCTTACGGTAAATTTCGAACGCATGCTCATGCGGCGCGTGCCAAAGGCAGACCTTGCGCGCTGGATTGACTGCATCGCCCTTGACGGAGGAGTGCGCGAAGGCGACAACCAGGTGCAGGTGGTGCTTATCCACGACAAGAAAAATTCCGGACTTGAGAATTTCAATCCCTCAGATTATAAGAACGACCTCAACGCAAAGGCGTTTAAAGACCATCTCGGAGAATTTACCGTCAATTCATATCCAGTGGAGAATCTTGTGAGCAAAAGCGATTTCATCGCCGAGGCTGCACAGATTGCATGCTCGCAGAAAGAGGTGAAAAGGGTGATGGTCGTTCCCGACGACGAGGAGGCATACCAAAAGGTGAGACAGGCTCTGCGCCGTATCGACGACGACGGCAAGCGCATCACGCTCTTTGCCATGCAGCCTATGGAGGGAGGAAACTTCCGACAGGAGATTCTTGG
>CAKQDG010000135.1 GCA_934219025.1 uncultured Prevotella sp.
GCAACGGAAAGATTATAAAAGTTATTGTGAAATAACAAATCATAACTAAAGTTTTTCTCTTTATATCCCCATTCACCTGTCGGCGGACAAGTTGATGGGGATAATTTTTTTATAAAAATAACTTGTGTTCGTATCATTAATAGCATATTTTTATTATTTTTGCATCAATTATGTCAAAATGTATATGTTCCATATTCCTTATGCTTACAGTCGCCATGTCATGCTTGGCGGCTCGGGAAGGAGTGTCGGATGATTTCAGGAAACTGAAAAATATAGGGAACAAAACTCTGCTGAAGAATGGTATGGAATATGTGGACAAGTGTAAATACGACAGTGCGCTGATTTGTTTTTCAATGGTAGCAAACCGTTACTACGACGATAAGGAAAACAAAGAGAATATTTGTGATGCCGTAACTGCTATACTTGACATCGGCATAATCTACATGACTTGCGACTATGATTACCGCAAGGCGTATGACTATCTTTTACAGGCCCGCGACCTGGCGGAAAAAAACGGAGCACGAAAACAGTTGCCTTATATCTATAACTGTTTGGCGAATATCCTTCAGATGTCGCAAAACGGAAAGACAGCCAAAAATTTTAGAGAGGTTATGGAAATGCTGCGCAAGTCGTTCTATTGCTCTTATGATATTGGCGACAACAATTCTCTTTCGCTTGCCATGATAAACATCATTGTGGTTGGTATCGAAAGTGGCTGCAATATCAGTAAGGAACTTTCGGATTATTGCAACTTGAAGTGCAGGTTGACACCAAGCCGCAGATATGCCATAAAACTGTGTATGGCGTATAAACTTTACAGGGAAGGAAAGCTGGATGATGCAGAGCAGGCATTTCGTCAGACAGCCTCGATTCCTTACAGCCGGCATCTTGCCTATAGAGATACGTTGACTGTATACAATTGTCTTATCTCATTTTATACGAAAACGCGACAGAATGAAAAGTTGAAGGGAATATTGCTCGATGCGGTAAATGAATCGACGAGAAACAACAGTGATGACTATATACCGGAGCTTTACAGAAAACTGTCGGAAGTTTATGCGAACGAGAAAAATTCAGAAAAGGCGAGGCTTTATGACTACCTTTATCTCAAAAGCAGTGAGAAACTGATGTCGAGAGAATGGAGATATGGGGTAGAGAACGTAAAGTTTGTTCACGACCTTGAAAAGGCAAATCTGCAGGTAAGGATGCTTTCCGAACACAGACGTATGCAGAATATTCTTCTTTGTGTGGCACTGGTTGTGGTTGTTGTCATCGGAAGCCTGCTCTACAGATTGTCGAGAGCATACAAGAATATACGAGAGAAGAATTTACATTTGTATGAGAAGATGCAGACCTTGCTGCAACGTGAGGAGAAGGATAAACAGCGGCATATTGCTGAAGTGGAGAGTTCGAAAGGTGTTGTTGCGGCGTTGTCTGAAGAAAAGGCTACTGCCAATGTCGAGGCATCGGATAAAAGGAAAGAAGAAAGAGTGAAGTATCAGCGCACCCAGTTGCCGGATGACTATACAAAGGCTCTTTATTCCAAAATTCTATATACATTGGAAACGTCTGACGAAATATACCATCTTGGTTTTAATCTTGACAAGTTGAGCGAACTGATTAATGTGCGCAGCAGATATGTGTCGCAGGCTATTAATCAGGAATATGGGTCGAATTTCAATTCTTTGCTCAACGATTACAGGATAAAGGAAGCATGCCGCCGTTTGAATGGCGACAGAAAATATTCAAACATGACAATTGGGGCTATCGCCTTGAGTGTCGGGTTCAAGTCACGTACCAGCTTTTGCGCCTTGTTCAAAAGCGTTACGGGCATGTCGCCTACATCATATCAGGTGATGGCTAAAACAAAACAAAAAGAGTAGGAAAAGAATTTTGTGATGAAAGTTTTCTTATGATGCAATATAAGTATACTTTGCTGACTTTATGATGTATTAAACCATGTTTTAATACGTCTTGTAGCAATTTTTAGCGTGATTTGATACACTAATCGTAAATTAATACGCAACTTAAAGCCGATACATTTGTAATTTTGTCCACGGAAAAGAAAGAATTAAGCCGTGGGCAGATGTGGGACCGGCATCTTCTTGCGGAAATGTATTTTGTGGTCCAACAAATAAAAAATAAAGATATGGGAAAATCACTTACATTATTTTCGGCAATAGCTTTTTGTGTGGTTTCTTCAATGCCGTTATCGGCAGAAACAACCGACACGGGACGTTTTGTACCAGTTAAACAGAAGGTGATGCATAGAAATCTTGCTAAATGCAACGTCAACAGTGCGAAATTTTCACCAAAAACTCTTATCGCAAAAGCTGAAGGCAAGGCGGAAGCCATATTGATAGATGAAGATTTCTCGCATTTCACTTCCGGTACGGTGAACAAGCCTGACACTACGCAGATGCTGGCTTGCGACTATGAGGGATATTCAAAGAATGGCATTTTTATCGACGATAATCTGACGAATGATGGCACTTGGTGGGGCTCGCAAGTGTATTCGGCAGGAGGAGCGGCATGTATAAAAACATATAATCCGCTTGAGTTGGCATATATCTGCACACCGCTTGGTGATTATTCCGGTGATATAACCGTAACGCTCAAGGCAAAGGCATTGCCGGATTTGATGCAGACGGCTGACGGATACGTATTCGGTACAGGTTCGAGCTTGTATATTGCCGCATTCAAAGGCGGGTATGGCGGCGATGAAGTAAGTGATACCGACCAGCCTGGCGGCATATACGATGTTCGTCTCTATGAAAAGGACGGATGGCAGAAAATTACATACACATTCAAAAACTATTCTGCCGACAACGACGGATATCTGATTTTCTCAACCGAAGGGTCGGTAGTGCTCGATGACATTCAAGTGACTACAGGCTCGTCGTTCCTCGCAAGGCCAGTTATAGAAGGTATTACGGATTTTAAAAACAACCAGTTCACTGTAGCCTGGCAACCCACACGTAAGGCTTTCGACTATTATGTGGACCTGTATACAAAAAGAAACCTTTCAGACAAGGATACTGTTTACAATGCCAACTTTGATGACGCTAAGATTCCACAGGGCTTTGAGACTACATCGGCGGATTTCTCAGATAACGAAGGCGCAAACTCCACAAAAGCACTTGTCCTGAAGAACGGCGACTCATTCACATGTCCGACAAACGGAAGCGATTATAAGTCGCTGCATTTCTATCTGAAGATGTTTGATGATTCTGTTGATCCTTCTGATCCATACGCAATGTATTATATGCAGGGACTTATGAATGTTGAGACTAAGACCGAACGCGGATGGAAGGAAATAGGCTCGTTCTATCTTAATACTTTCTGGAACAACAGCGGAGTGATTGAACTCGAGAAAGAATATTCAAAATTTGCCGATGATCATATCACTCAGATTCGCTTTACTGTGACCGACCTTAATGAAGGCTCGTATGTAGTTCTCGACAATGTCGACATTACGGCTATGCCAGAATTTGTATATGATGCTGTTCTGGGAGAGAACTCCATGGAGTATGGCGGCGACTACAACTATTATGATTCGACAGACAAGACAAGTTTCACTTTTACAGGTCTTGATCCGAATACAGAGTATTACTATGGAGTGCGTGCGCACTATGTAAAGCAATTCTCGCCGCGCAATTATATTCATGCCCTTGGTGTCGCAGTGCCTAAGGCTGTAGGTGCTACTGATATAGACAGCCGTGGATCTTTCACTGCAAATTGGGAGAGTGTGCCTAAGGCTACAGGATATACTGTAACATGCTATGGACAGAAGAAGGCTGAGAGAGACAATGCTGAGTATCCGGTACTTGACGAGGATTTCAGTAAGATTGACGAAAGTGTGACTGGCGTTACTTCGTTCGGTGAAGCAGAACCTCTGAATAATCAGCAGATTAGCCGACTCGATGCTTATACGAAGAATCCAGGATGGACTGGCTCATATAACACTCTTGTTCAAGGTATGCTTGGAGCCGAAGGCGATTATACTTCGGTTGCAGGACAGATTATAACTCCGGAACTTGACCTTACTCACGACTCGTTTGCAAAGGTCTATACAAAGATTATTGGTGAGCAAGACGACAAGTTGTTGATAAGCGTATGCGACAAATGGTATATGCTGAACTTGCCTGACAATGGACTCTTTGAAGGTTCTTTCACCGTTCCTGTAACTAAGCCTACTCCAATATTGTTCTATTCTTATCAGGCTGCACCATTTGCTATCGATTATCTTAAAGTAACACAGAATGTAAAGAAGGGCGATCTCATTCGCACTTGGATTGATGCTGCCGACGTTGAAGGCTCTGCTACGTCTTATGTATTTACTGGACTTGATGCCTATCCGTTCAGTGAGTATGCCTATAATGTAATGTCTCACTTCAAGTATAGCGACATTGAAAGTGTTTCCTCTACTTCTGCATCAGAATTCGTAGTTGTTGATTTGGAAAAAGGTACAAGTGGTATTAATGATAGCGACCAAGATCTTCAGAATTTGAAGATCGTAGCTCGCTACACAGCCGACGGACAGCTTGTCAGTGCTCCTGTAAAGGGCTTGAACATCCTGAAGATGAGCAACG
>CAKQDG010000136.1 GCA_934219025.1 uncultured Prevotella sp.
GTTGGAGGCGATTCCCACCATATCTACAAATCCCATGGCGAAGAAACAGAGCATCACCGGGATGAGGGTAAGTTTATTGTTAGTCTTCATATTATTTTCTGTTTTATAGATTGATACATGGATGATAAATTACAGTGAGAGCTTATGCAGTCTGATATTGTTGAATTCTGCTTTGCCGCCCTTTGTATAGAGCTTTATGTTCTCGTATGGCGCCACGGGGAATACCAGATTGGTCATTGCTATGCGTCCACCGTCGACAAACAGTTCAACAGACGATTTATCTATAAAGATGTCCACATGATATGCCTTGCCTTCACAAAGATTCAATGGTCCCCAAGTGGCAAGGGCAAAATCATTTTTGTAGTTGATGGAATTCTCTATACGTGCCGGTAGCTTGGCTCGTTCCTCTCGCTGTTTGTCCCATGCCAGTTCTATGTCGTGAGGAGTGGATTTTTTTCCGAAGTCTGTCAGTCCGCTTTCCGTACGGTCCATTACAACCTTGCCTTTCTTCATGTCGAAGTAAATCAATGTGCGCTCACGCTTGTTGTTTGAAATTTCAATGCCAGCTATGCCGTTAGCATTTGGTGTGATGTCTGCTTCAATCTCGAAAGCACCTTCCATATTAGCCGCAGCTCCCTTCATATCTTTTGTCCCGTCAACAGACTCGTTGCCAAGGTTGTGTGTAATCTTTCGCAGAGCCTTCACCTCTGGAGCGACATCTTCTGAAACATAGTATTTCCCGTCTTTCTCATACAGTTTCAGTTCGCGTGGCAGACCGTTGGCACCGCGGTTTTGCTTGAACGGAGTGAGGTTGGCATACTGCCAGTTGCTCATCCATGTTATTGCAAGCACATGGTCGGCGGTGTTGGAGAATGTAACCGTGGCATAGTGGTCTTTGCCATAGTCGAGCCATTTTGCATCGTGGGCGTCAGGACATGTGAAGTTTTTTCCGTCGAAATCTCCTACGAAATATTCCGTTGCGCTGCCACCGAAGATACAACCAGGATTGATGTTCATTGTCATCACCCATTTCATGTTTTTCTTGTCGCCATTGACAGGCAATTGGAAGAAGTCCGGACACTCGTATTGACAAGGCTGCTGTCCCATGCCTTTGCCGAAAGAGCTGACGTAAGTCCAGTTCTTTAGGTTCTTCGACTTATAGAAGCGTGTTTCTTTGTCGGCAGAAACAATCATATACCAGCTCTTGTTTTTTTCATACCAGAACACCTTAGGGTCGCGGAAATCTTTTAGTCCGTCAAACGGGCGCAACACAGGGTTCCCCTCGTATTTTGTGAAAGTTCTGCCGTTGTCAGTGCTGTAGGCTATACATTGCACTTCGTCGTGGTTCACGCTGTTGTTGGTGTATATAGCGATGATTGCATTCTTGCCGTACCCCGCAGTGTTGTTCTTGTCTACAACGGAACTTCCAGAGAAAATATGCCCCATAGTGTCGCGAGCGATGGCAGGAGCGAGATGCTCCCAATGCAGAAGGTCTTTGCTCACGGCATGCCCCCAGTGCATGTTGCCCCATTTTGAGCCGTATGGGTTATATTGGAAGTAGAGATGATATTCTCCGTCTTTATAAACCATGCCGTTAGGATCGTTCATCCAACCATAGAGAGGGGTGAAGTGGTATGACGGACGGTAATAATCAGTGTTTGTTGTGTCAAACGTATCGCTCAGTTTCATCAAGTTTGTTGCGAGCGCATTCTTTTTAAGTCCAAGAATCTTTACTGTAGCAGTCTTCTTGTTTCCAAGAGCGAAAGGCACATAGTAGTCAGTACCGTTTTGTGCCAATCTCACGTCCATCCATGTATCGTCTTTGGAGCCCGTGTCGAGTAACACCTGTGCTTCATCTTTTTCTTCCTGTATTGGCAAGAGCAGATATTTTGTGGGGTTGTCGATTTTTATTACTGTAGTATCGCCATGGTGCTCAATGTTCATTTTCTGAGCTGTTGCTGTCATTGCGTTTGCAATGGCAAGCAACATGATAATAGTATTCTTTTTCATAATCGTGTAGTCTTTAAATAAACAGGTTTCATTATGAGTGTTTTAGAATTTGAGTGAAGCAGTGAATTCAACAGTGAACGGGCGCAGATAGCTACCTGTCATAATCTGGTTCTTTATCCCCTTTGCTTCGTCTTTTGTAATCAGTTCAGCTCCTGCGATGCTGCCCTTTGCTCCAGTCTGGTTTAGGAAGTTCACCACTGTACAGCCAAGAGAAAGACGTTTGTTTACTTGCCAGTTTACGCCGCCGAAAGTTTCCCAATGTCCGTTGAAGTAATAAGCCTCGTTGATATTGGCATATGTCTTGCTGAAGTATCGGAAGCTCGTCCATAGCTTGATGTCCTTTGTTATCATATAGCTTGGGTCGAGTTCTATAAGAATCTCAGGTATTTCAGCCACGGTATTGCCAGTAGCATTGATGATGCCAGTATAGCCGTCGTTGAATGTTACTGAAGTTTCGAATTTCTTGTAAGTAGGCTTCTGATATGTAAAGAGGCAATGGAAGTCGAAACCTTTGAACGGATGCATAACGGCATCTGTTGTCCATCCCCATGTCTGGATGTCATACGCCAGTGGTGCAGCTTTAATTTCGCTACCGTGTTGCAGGTTGAGCGTAGAGTTGTTGTTCGTTTTCGAGATGTAAGAGAACATAGAAGTAAGGCTCAGCCACTGGTTGTTGTAGTAAATGCCGAATCTGCCGAGCGGTACGGATATTTTGTCGGTGTTAGGCATAGTGGCAGGAGCAAAGGCTTCAAATTTTGGATGCTGAACGATGTATGTGAAATCGCCTGTCAGTCCGAAGCTCTTTGTAATCTTGTATGTGGCAGCCACGGATAAGTCATAATTCAGCCAGTTATAGTTTAGGTTTGCCGGTGAGATGAAAGTACCGTCGGGAGCCGTGGCACCGAGATAATAGTCGGCAAATCTGCCGACGAAGTTGCCTTCGGTATTCTTCACAGCAGCATTCTCGCCTTTCAGACTTTGCCATTCTATGCGTGCACCATAGTATAGGTTCAACTTGCGTGTTATGTCCCAGTCGTGTGTTAAATAAAGGGCGAGTTTATTTTCATGTCCTTTATAATATTCCGATGCGTTTTTGTTGAAATCATAAAAGTAGCTGTCGCGTTTGTTTGCATCCCAAAGTCGCACAGCATAGCTACCGTCGGCTGGTACACTCTGGTCATACATAGTTGTGTTTGAGCAGTAGTCGATGTTGTAGAACCACTCGTTCATACCCAGTCGGAGCGTTGAGTTGCTGAATTTCTTTGTCAGTTCAGATGTGAAGAGAACTTCATCGATAGTTCCGGCATTAAGACAAGACATGCGTGTCTGTACATACTGTCCGTCGTAATTGCTTACGGCTCCGTCAATATTCCTGTATTTGTAATTGTACAGTCCCTGGTCGTCCTGATTTTTCAAATCGATGAGAGCCATAGGTGTCTGGTAAACCATCGCACCGCGGCTATGGTCGTAGCGTGCAGCGATTTTCCAATGCAGTCCGTTGTTGAAGTGATAGTTGTTCATCAGTGTAATCTCGCTCGATTTGTTAAGACAGGCGTCATAGAGAGTTGTCTGTTCCATTTCGCCGGTCCGCATGTTGCGGTATGTCATGGAGTTGTCTGTCGACAGATATGAGGTAGTTCCAAGTTTGAACTTGCCGTATTCTTTCACACTTCCGTCGCCTACATAAATGAACGGTGCACTTTGTGTGGCATAGTTATACACATTATGACTGTTGCTGTATTTGTATCCTATGGTGAATTCGCCAGCGTTGTTGTTATACCTCCTTGTGATGAGAGCCTTGTATATCTGTGTCCTGTCTTGATATGGGGTTGATTTAATCTTGAAGGTTCCCGGATCGAAATCCTGATACATGTTTACGCTGTAAAACCAATCCTTGGCCATCTCGCCGTTCATGTTCAGCGAGAACTCCTGCAGTCCGAAGTGGTTGCTTTTATAATTGAGAGTTCCGTTGAAACCTTTTTGGCCGAGTTGCGTAAATGAGTTTACGGCATATCCGATATTGCCTGTCGTTATAGCTGTTTCGGCAATCTTGAGCAATCCTTGATGGCTCAGACTTGCATCGCCTCTCCATGTAGTGTTTACTGAATGTGGATTGGTGGCATACGTTACGGACAGTCCGTTTTCCAAGACATTAACGTCGGCAGAAGGCAGACCAATCTGAATCTCTCGCGGACCGTTTGCGCTTGCAGCATTGAGCATAACGTTGCGGTTGCCTTCTTCCTTGGAATTACTGTTCTCGTTCTGTGCGGCAGCAGTGATGCTTACCATCATCAGCAGCATACTGCCAATAGATTTTGGTAAAGTTTTCATAAAAATACTTTTTAGATTTTCGTTGTTTGATTTTTTTTTCTGCCGCAAAATTATGTAATGTATTGACAACCAGCGAGAACGAATGATACAGAAATGAAAACGAATCGTTCG
>CAKQDG010000137.1 GCA_934219025.1 uncultured Prevotella sp.
AGTTTACTTTCAAAAGAACATCCCCAGACACGCCACAATAAGCCGAAGGCTTGCAAACAGCAAAAGGGGGTTTTATAGGTTTTCGTCTAAAATTCCTACCACCTAAATTGACGAAGAACCAAAAAACTTTTTAATTATTCTAAGTCAGAAACTTCAGTTTGTTATTCGTGCAGCCAAACACTCTGCAGGTATCGGCGCCATACGGCGAGATGGGTGGAGGTGTTTATTTCGTGGCATATCTGCAGACAGGTGGAGAGGAGAGTCTGGAGTTCGGGACTTGCAGCAATATCCTCTTCGCGCTGCAATGCAGCACTCGTCGCCATCACATTGAGCGTGTGATTGCCAAGGGAGAAATCTTTTTCGGGTTTTACGGGCGAAGCAACATCTGTAAGCACGCGGTAGAGAGTCGGGGCGTAGTTGCGAAACGACTCGTATTGGCGCTCAATCTCTTTCTTGCCATCAGAAGTTTCGTTTGCCACAGTTTTTGTTTGTCCCTCCACGAGCACGTTTTTTGCCCGTCCGCAGGTGTGAAAAAACTCACCGAGAAACTCGTGCCAGTTTGCAAAGACGGTGAATCTGCCGTCAGATTCTTTTTTTATGCCGATGTGGGCATAGTAGGTTACGGCAACGGTGCGCTCTTCCCCCTCACGCGCGAAATACGTTTGCTCGTTGAATGTCTGCGGCAGGATGTATTCCGTGAAATGCGGATGCTGCAACACGGCATAGTCTTTGCCCTCGACGGGAGTTATGCCAGAGGTGGGGGTAAGAAAGGGACGGATTATGAGGTATGGCCAGTTTTGGGCTACATATCCGGGGTTCTGCTGTTCGTAGCGGGCCAGATGCAACACGAGAGCCGCCTGTTCTGCCGACAGTTGCGCCAAAGCCATACTCAGTTGCTTGTTAAAAGGAAAGAGCCTGTTGCGCAGATTTGCCAGCGAAGGCTTCTGCCGCAGTATTTCGATTATTTCGTGGAGCACGGGGATGCAGTCGGCATCATGCACGCAACTCTGGATTATGCCGAGCAGCAAGTCCACGGCACGCGATTTTTTTGTGCCCAGCGACTGGCGGTCGCACTCGGCATTGTGGAGCAACACGCAGTGGAAGTTCCATATCTCGGGTATGGAGAAAGTTGTCTCACCCGGGGCGTACGGGTTTTTCATTTTAAACACCAGCCGCCTGTCGCCCCTGAAGCGCGAGAGATAACCTATTCTGCCCGCGAGCGGTCCGTCGAGCACCTTTATTGTGGGGTTGGGCAGATTAGTCTTGGGATTGAAGGCATAATCGGCGTAAGGACGCTCGAGCACTATCACGTTGTCGGCAAAGTTCTCGTTGAAATCCCTGAAAAACTTCATCTGCCGTTCGGGTATCGTCCAGACAGCAGCCTTGTCATCGGGGTTTATTTTGCGAGAATACAGAATTCTGCCGAGAGGATAACACTCCGAGATAAACTTGTCCAAGGCTCTGTGGGTGGCAAGCACGAAAATATGCTTGGCAAACAAAGAGCGCGAACCGGCTTTTCTGTCGGGATACTTTCCCGTTGGCTGCTTCACGGGATTATACACCTCCAGGATATTCGTTTCCTGCCTGTCCTGGATATACATCATGATGATAGTTTGCAGTTTCTGCTCATCACCGGGAAGCGTGCGCACAATCATCCACTTGTATTCCTCGTTGTCCTTGAAATTCGTGTTGCGGTGATTGGGAATAAGCAGCTTGTCGTGGGGCATAACGGAAAAAAGATTTAAATTGGCAGAGATATTCTTTATGCTCCCTTCAAGACAATCGCCCAAAGGTAATGCAGTTGCATCTGAGAGTAGATGCTACGACCGTGCAGCGGAGGCACCTCATCATCTGCGTGCGGACGTAATTATGTGGCGTAACGTGTTGGCTTTAGCCGACTTAAAGAAGTCATTTATCATACCACATTATTATTAATATGTTTTTCAACAGGCACCATATGCCATTAATTGTTTGTAGTTTCTTTGCAGAAACAAACATTATCAGTGCAAAGATAATGTAAAAATCCGATTAAGCGAGAGAAATAAGAATTTATTTTTATTTCCGAGCGGAAGTTCTCTCTCGGAAATTCGCCAATACACAGGTAATGCCTTTGGCATTTTTACTTGTCAGAGGGCGATAAACATAAAAAACAAAGAAAATCATTTTCGACCTGTAAAACAGAATGGCAACAAGGTTTGTATATACCTTTAAATGTCATAAACTTACATATTTGTCATTACTAAAATCTGTATCATTACTAATTTTATCAGTAAACATTTAAGCTTTTAGCAGAAAGAGTAACTGCTCCGCCCCTGACAAGGGGAGGCGGGGGAGGGGAAGAAGAACTAAATCAGAAACTTCAGTCTTGATTTCCTTTGTTTTTTATGTTTATCGCCCGATGTCGTTTTGCAGGGAGACACGAAGTGGCTCTTTGTGTTGTGACAGATGTGGACGACAGAGAGCTTGCTCTCTAAAGGACACATCCGGCACAACACAGGTAAGCCGAAGGCTTGCAAAACGGCATCGGGTGTTTTATTGGTTTTCGTCTAAAAAAAAAATTTGCCACTTCCGATAATAAATATTATCACTCCATATCCCGGAAGAACCAAATATTATCCCTCCATATCCCGGATGAACCATTTATAATCAATGGGATGTAGTTGGAATATAGGAGGAAAGTTCTTTGGAAAATAATGTGTGTCAGCTAAAAAAAAACTGTTTCCTTTGGCTGTATCGAAATAATGTAGTATATTTACCCCCAATAGAAACAAAACAAGATAGAACGGTTATGACAAAAGCAACAAAATATCTCGATCCTAAGGCAGACTTGACATTCAAGAAAATATTCGCTTGTCATCCAGACTTGCTTATAAGTCTTCTGAATGCCCTTCTTCCACTGAAGAAGGATCAGAGAATCGAAAGCATCGAGTATCTGCCGACAGAACTTGTTCCTGTAGATCCTCTTCACAAGGATACTATTGTGGATGTAAGATGTAAGGATATAAAAGGAAGACAATTTGTTGTTGAGATGCAGATAGCATGGACGGATGCTTTTAAACAGCGAGTACTGTTCAATGCATCAAAGGCATACGTGAGTCAGGCTGAGATGGGATATAAATATGAGGACTTGCAACCTGTCTATTCTCTCAACTTAGTGAATGAGATTTTTGAAAAAGACATCAAGGACTGCATTCATAACTATCGCATAGTACATGATAAATATACTAAGAAAGTTATTGAAGGCTTGTGCTTTACTTTCATCGAGTTGCCCAAATTCCATCCTCACACGATGAAAGAGAAGCGTATGACTGTGTTATGGCTCCGCTTCTTGACTGAGGTTAATGATAAGACCCAGGAAATTCCTGCAGAACTCTTGGAGAATCCCGAAATCAATAAAGCTTTGGAAGAGGTAAAGATTTCAGCCTTTACCGAAGAGGAACTTCGGGCTTATGACAAGTTTTGGGACAGAGTGAGTAGTGAGAGAACTTTAATGGAAGGCAGATATGATGAAGGATTGAAACAAGGATTGAAACAAGGTATGGAACAAGGAAAAGTAAACAAAGCTATAGAGATTGCAAGGAAAATGAAAATCTCAGGTATGGCTTCTGAAACCATACAAGAAATGACAGGATTGGATGTTGATGTTATAAACGGAATATAAAAGAGAATGTGTCTCCCACAGATTGTACGGATGAACATGGATTTTAGGTCTCACACAGATTACACAGATTTTTGTTGTTAGCTTCGCTACAACGGGGAATAGAAAAATCTGTGTAAATCTGTGAATTGAAAATCGCTGGCTGAAGGGAAAAGCAAATCTGTGGGAGAAAATAATATCACTTCATTTTCCAAAGAACCTTTTTATAAACTATATACATGACAGACAATGATATAACATATAAGATACGTGGAGCAATATATAAAGTTTATAATGCTTTCGGACCAGGCTTGCTTGAATCTGTATATGAGGCTGCTTTATGTCATCAGTTGCGTAAGGATGGCTTGACTGTAGAGAGTCAAGTAAAGCTGGATGTCGTGTATGATGGTGTAATACTTCCTGTAGACTTCAGACTCGACATCCTTGTCGAGAAATCTGTGATAATAGAATTGAAGTCAGTTGAGGAACTGAAACCTATTCATCACAAGCAACTTCTAACTTATTTGCGTATAGCTAAGAAGCGTGTCGGTATTCTTGTCAATTTCAATACTGCCAATATTGATGATGGTATATTCCGCAAGGTAAATGGTTATTGAATAATCTGTGTAAATCTGTGGGAGAATAACTTATTTGCAGGATATAGATGGAGATTTGGCTTCCACGGATGAACAGGGATTTTTAGGTCTCCCACAGATTACACAGATTGACACAGATTTTTGTTGTTAGCTTCGCTACAACGGGGGAGTAGA
>CAKQDG010000138.1 GCA_934219025.1 uncultured Prevotella sp.
TAGACTTCTCGCAATTCATGGGCGGGATAACCGAGGGCTTCATTGCGCAGAGCATAAAGATATTGTTTGGCTGGACTCTTATTGCCGGACTGTTCTTTGCCATGTTGATGTTTTTGTGGGATATCCCGATGGTAAGGCATCAGATAAAGCATATTCCGGAGTGGCCGAGTGTTGGTTTGCGGGTGTTGCGTGGCTATAAGCGCCAGCAGCGGCTCAAGGCTTTGCGCCAGCAGCGAAGATTGCAGATGGCATGATATTTCTTACCCAGTTCTTGGTTAATATGTCGTAGCATGGCTTTTACCGACTTCCAACAAGAATGTATTATGTTTCGCTCGGTGGGTCCAATGGCTGTGCCGACCAGTTGACGAAATGGGATGGGACACAGAAAATCGGATTGGGGACAAGCACCAGAAATGTAGGAAAGAAAGCATCCAGATAATTAAAAATTTGACAGTGATCCCAATGATAAAATTAGGAAAAATCACTGTCAAATTTTTTTAGTTCACTGTCTCTTTTTGATAAAGAACGTGTGAACATAAAGAACAGCACGCCTTTACCAAAACGGATTAATCGAGTTTCATGAACTCGAAGTCGTATTTGCTGCAGTTGCTCTTCTTGTAGTCGAACTGATACATAAGAATGTACTGCTCCTGTATCTCTTTCGTGCCATTCTTAAACTCAAGCAGCATTTGCTCATCTTCACTTTCTCTTCTTCGGACGGTACTTTGTCTTCAGCGGCTGCAGGCTTATGCTTTCCGCAACCATTCGGCTTATCCTCTGCTTTTGAGGCCTCTTGGACGACTGTCCCTTCGTCTTCTGCATCTGACGAATGAATTCACTCGCCGCAATAGCGGCATTTCTTGGCTGATGCCATGATTTCCTCCCCACAGTAGGGGCAACGTTTTGTTTCTTTCTCCATAGTGTTCTATTTTATTGTTTCTTACCGGTCGAAAAAATTATGAAGTATAATCCATATAGTATAGGCTATGGCGAAAAATATGATTTTCCCAAATCCCCCACCAAGGTCTAACATAAATGCTGCACCTATTGCAACTACTGCTGTGACTACCCAGATTATAAGATTTCTGAGTCCCGCAGAGACTTCCTCTTTGTCTATAGACTCATCTACTTCCTCTTCTACTTGCTTCTTACAGCTCTTGATCTTGATGCCAAATTGCTCGTTGTTTTCTGTTTTTTTGCCTAATGTGAGTCGTCGATTAATATTATGAATGTATAGCTCTAAACGTAAGCTCCACCTCATCGCCCTCAATGGTTCCGGTCATCTTGTTGCCGTCAACGATGTCGAGCGAAACCTGCGAGCCGCCATTGGCGAACGTCATTTCAAGATGCATGCCCGATAGGTGTCCCGTCAGGTCGTTGAACTCCTGGTTGGTCAACCTTGCCCTTACTGTGCCGTCGCTGATGTTTCCATCCTGGTCGATTGAGAATACCAGTTCTATGGGCGTTCCGCCACTGGTGAACTTACCCTTGCAGCGCATACCAGTCTCGTAGTAATTGTCCGATTGACCATAGTCGCCTTCCGAATTGTCTGCGTCGGAGTTGTCGGCAGTCTCCCCGTAGTCGCTGCTGTCGTAAGTGTCGTCTTCGTCATAGTCTATGGTGTCAACAGCAACCGTATCTTCGTTCATTTCCATGTTGACCTTTCCGTGACCAGAAAGGTTCAGTCCGTTAGTGCGGTAGAACACGATAAGGAAAAGGGCAATGAACGTGGCCATTCCCATTATCACCATCGCCGGAACCTTACTTGGCTCGTGCTTGTCGTCCTCCTTGTTTTCATGCTTTGCAACGGGCTGTGCATCCTTGTCTAGCCATTCGCCGCAGTAGCGGCATTTTTTGGCAGATGCCAATATCTCTTCCCCACAATAGGGGCAATGTTTCTTTTGATTGTTGTTCTGTTCCATTGTGAAAATAGTCCTTTATGTGGTTGTTTTTTAGAGTACTACAAAGAACTGGAGCATCAGCATTATCAATGCGATGTAGCCCAGCTGCGTGTAATGCAGAGGCTCAATCTCCACGGACTCATCCTCCAGCTCATTACAACATTCTTCCTTCATGAAGTAATAAAAAAGGCAGTTGACAGCGCAGCTAATCAATGCGAGCATCCATGAGCCGTAGCTTTCGTTGTCCGTTGCAGCAAGAGCAATATAGACACCCATCAACAACACTTGCGCCCCAAGTAGGAATCCGGCAGCGCGCGTATCATCGCTCTTTGCTATAAGAACTACGGCCAAGTAGCCCATTGTCGCCATGCTTGCCAAAAGAATAAGCAGTAAGAATACTGCACCTGCCTCGCCAATGGCATCTCCAGAGGCGAAGAACATCAGCAGATATGTAATGCCGTCAAGCGCAATTAGCAGGGAAATGGATGTGAAAAGAAAAATCTTGCGGCGGCGCATGATTTCCATCAGATATATCCAGAGAATACTGCAGAAGATAAACGATATCCAATAGCCCAATTGTTCCGGTATCTGTCCACAAAACTGCAGGATGTAATTGATGCCGAAGCTGCCGGCACTGCCATGAAAAAGTGTTTGCTTATCCATCTCCCAGGAATGGGCAAGACTAATAAGTTCTCCAAGGACGACACCCCAATAGGAGAGTTTCACGATTAACGTGTTTCTTGATAGTTCCATAAATGCTTAAAAGTATTTTTTTTGATAAATTTATTACCTCTCCGAATAAGACATGTTCTTATTCATCCCAATTACTTTCCTCTATATTTTGCGATTGTACCACTTTCACGATATAAGGTCTGAGTGTAAGCCAGTCGGAGAACATCTCAACAGGTATTTCTACTCCTGAGCAATGGGCGGATTTTGCCTGGCTGATGATTTTCCCCTCAGGAGAAACTGTTGCTTTAAACACCAAGTCATCATGATAGCGGTCGATATAAAGGTCTCGGCTGTTTGACATATAATCTTGCCATTCTTCAGGCAATACACCTTCAAAGAAGTTATGGAAGACCAAGTGCATATTGCCATCATCACCTATATTTTTTTCAGACAGGTCATAGTAGACTTTGTCGTCATTTAGGAATAATCCGAACCCTCTATTGACGAAGACAATGTACTTGTCTTTGTACACTCTTATCTTATATGCTTTGTAACCATCAGATATCTTCCCACTTGCAGTTATGGTGAAATTTTGTATGGCATCTTCATGTTTTTCTTTTTTCACCTTTAGGCCGTGCATTTCGTCAACTTTTACCTCAAAGCTAACATACGGCTTTTTACCTAAGTGAATTTCTTTGACATTTTCTCCCAACGTGTCAACCCCAATTACTTGAGATTTAGCGTCGGCATAAACGATGTAATGTTCCTTTCCTGTTTCGTCATTAGACTGGCAAAGAATCACTTTACCTTCTTTTTTGTATTGTTCCACTCTGTCCTTTACCAGCTCAGGATAATTCTTTGTGCATGAACAAACCATGAACAAAGCGAGGAATGCCCCCCCCAAAAAAATTTCATATACATATATAATTGCTTTAGATTAGTGATTAAAATAATTCATTTACCGCTTTTATAATAGCATCCACATAATTTCACCTTGCCACAACCCTCTGTGAAGGATGATACGTATCAAGACATAGTCTGCCGTCCTTACGATAGACCAACATGTTCTTGTCGTTGCCTAATGGGATGGACTCATGCTTTGTGTGCTCATCAATGCCCCAGTCTTTCTTGAAAAGCCACATGGTATTGGCAAAACATATTACTTGCGGGTCATACAGACGGATTTGTTCTTCAACAATGTCCTTCCATTGCTCATAGGCTTCAGCCAATTCCGCATCGGAAGTAGTCTTATAACCAGGCATCTTGTCGACGTTGATATAGGCGATGTCTTTCAAAACCTCAAGCATCAACTTGTCATCACGTATATACGACATATCATTATACAGTTTGTGCTCCCGTATGCCGACAAGGCTATAGACTATCGGCTGCCAAGTCATGTTGGTATGGGCATCACTATTCTCGAATGCTCCATACACGTCCCAGCCGCCACCAGACGGCTTGCCTTCCTTAATATCATCATATGGCTGTTTCAATATCCACATGATACGTGGTGAGGACTTACAATAGCCTTCGATGTTAGACACACCATCGGGTAAAGGTTCAAGGCCATCGTTAGAAAGTTCCAACTTTTTAGCCAGTTCGAAAATTTTGCTTTTGATTAGTTCCTGCCCACTGCGTATTTTGGCAGGAGAAAGAGGTTCCGACTTTTCCATAGGTTTCTGTAATCTTGTCCTATGGCTCCAGTTCGGACAGTTAATAGTTTTGATTATACATACGAAAAAGCGCGGAGCCTATTCTGTCACTCGTTCCACGCCATAAAGGCCTTCGCATTGCCCTGATTGTCGAAACGAGCAACGCCGAAAGCCCCACGCC
>CAKQDG010000139.1 GCA_934219025.1 uncultured Prevotella sp.
TGAATCAACGAATATACAGTGTTTCCTATTAATCTCAATACAAATCCCATAATTTAAACTTTTGGTAAAGAAATAATATAAATTTCAATCAAAAATCAGGTTCATATTCTTCTGCAAATCTGTCATCGTCAGACAAAATTCTTCATTTGCTCCCAATTACAGATTCGAATATTAAAGCCAAATTTATTTATCCACAGATGGCATAAAATAAAATAAGTATTATTTATCATTTTCAAATTTTGCAACTGTAGCCTTCTTAGAAAGGCGCAAACTCTTCATGACCTTGCACAATATGCTTTAGGTCTTCGACGGATTTTACTTTAACGATTGTCCCATCTACTACGACAAAGCCCCCAATGCCTTTCGGCTCGTCATCTTCTTTTTTTTCATCTTCGATAATTTCTAAACCCATTTTATTTTCAATATCAGCTTTCAACTTCTCTCTCGCCGTAATGTAATCCTCCTGAGAGGGATTGAAATCATCAACACACGGAACGGCATACGTTAATATTGATGTTACATCTTCCAAATCTTCACCAGCATATATTATTGCTTTCGTTCCCTTGTCTGTAAGTTCGGAAACCGCAAATTCATACACACAAACAGATACCGGTTTTCCTATAATCAACTCTGACAATTCGTCGACTTTATCCGCACAATTATAGAGATAGAAGCTATATTGAATACAGCCTTTGCTCTGCAGAATTTCCAATACAGACATGCTTGAGATATCAATAACACTCTCACACACCACTTCAAGTCTTCCGCTTCCGCAATCAAGCTTTTTTATTTCCTTTACGACACATTTCTTTATTGTTGCCAACATGATTTTAGATTTTAAATTTGCGGCTCATACCGAACCATATTTATCGCCGGCAAATATACAATTTTATTTCATTCCATATAATTTATCTGTACGGTTGCAAGCTTGCAAAACAACAAAAAAAAGCGTTTGGGCCAAACAGTCGGAGCGTTTGGGCTAAACGCTATTGTCTCTTTGACGTGAATGAAATTCCGCACCAACACTACAAGAAAAAAACGAGGACAAAAAGGAAACTCTTTGAAAATAAAACGCTATATTTGCATCAACTTTTAACAACGGCTTCATCATGAAGCCAAAAGCATGACAACATGAAAGTTTACGGTTCTGACAAATCCACTCATACTGCAATAAAAAGATTTATACTGCCACTCCTCATTGCCGTATTCTACTGCCCGGAAAACGATGCTGCGAAACTTGCCTTGATTGTGGGAATATCAAACTACGCTAAATATATGCAACCGCAGTCGACATGGAACAATATCCACGGCACCAACGACGCACGGATTTTGGGCAAGGCGCTTCAGCATCAGGGCTTCTCCGTAAAGCAGCTTACCGACAGTCGTGCCACTGCACGTAATATTCGCAAAGCTCTTACGCAGCTGGCAATGAAGACCAAGGCGGGCGACATCGTGTACATACACTTCTCATGCCACGGACAGCCGGTGGAGGACACCGACGGCGACGAACCCGACGGATGGGACGAGAGTATAGTGGCCTACGATGCGGCACGAAGGTTCTTACCTAATGTCTACCGCGGCGAAAACCATATTATCGACGACGAACTGAACCGCTACATTTCGGCAATAAGGCGCAAAGCCGGGAAAAGCGGTTTTGTATACGTGGTAATCGATGCCTGTCATGCCGGCGACTCTTCGCGCGGAGAGGACAGAGGAGAGGATGACGACGACAAGATTTTCGTTAGAGGAACTGCCGACGGCTTCTCATCTTCCGGAAAAAATTTCCTGCCCAGGCTCGACAAACGGGCGAATATCACGCTGCCGCGCGAAAGCGGAATGTCGGGAGCATGCTACATCGAGGCTTGCCGCTCATATCAAAACAATGTAGAGATTAAGCAAGACGGAAAATATTACGGGGCTTTGTCTTATTATATATATATAGTGATTTCAACATCAAAATTGTCGAAAGACTTTTCGTGGGTCGAGAAAGTACGCTCCATGATGAAGGCAGACAAAAGACTCTTTAGACAGAACATGGTAACGGAAACAAGCAAATGAAGAAATCTGATTCAAACAACAACATGCTGGAGAGCTTCTACACAGAACAGTGGGAGAAAGCGATGCCTTTTCTGAGAAGGAACTTCTCACTTGACGAAGAAGACTGCGAGGATGTAATACAGGAATCTTTTATTATCCTACACAAGAACATTGCCGAAGGGAAGACAGATAACCTCAAGTCTTCCCTCTCCACTTATTTCATAGGCATATGTCGCAACAAGGCCATGGAGATGCTACGCAGCAAATCGCATAACGCTAAGTTTATCGACAATTCAGAAGATTTCACACTGAATGCCGTGCGTAGGGACAAAGCAATGGATATAATGGCAATGTATGACTTTGATCTCACTATTGAAAAAGAAAAAGAAGAGATAACACAAAGAATCGTAAATGCACTGCCGAGTCCATGCAAGCAAATTCTGTGGGGATTCTACCGCGACAACCTCAGTATGAAGACTCTTGCCGACATCTACGGATACAGCGGCGAGAGTTCCGTAAAAGTAACGAAACACCGCTGCTGCGAGAAGTTCCGCAAGAGATATGCTGAAATCATAAGAGATTTGTTTTAAATAAATATCCTATTTATGAGCAACGACAATATAACAATATATCTGAAAAACTCTGGCGACGACAATGCCGAAGAACGCATCGACGCTTATCTGCGCGGCGAATTGACTGCCGACGAGGAGACTGACTTCAGAAAAGAGCTGGATGCTGACAGTGAATTGCGCCAAAAGGCTGTTGCCAGGGCAAGAATGGCCGTCGCAATGGAAGAAGAGGGAAGCAAGGCTGACGCTGAAATCATTGGGGCCTTTAGGCTGGCAACAAACGAAAGCATCATAAATATAATAAGAAAACACTGGTGGGAAGAACAGAATGTCGCCTACTACAGAATATCCATCGGACAAATGGAAGAAGAAGAATATCGCAACGAAATGAAACAAGAAATACCGGAACACGCAGAAACTTCAATACCAAGGAAGCCTCGCATCATTCCGCTGCGAATCCTGTCTGTGGCATGCTCCATAATAGCCATCGTGTGGCTCGGCTACTTGTCTTACGGCAGATATTCCACCCTCAAGCTCGCTGATGAATACGCCACCGTTATCGACAACGAAACTGATATAATGCGTGGCGGAGCAGAACACGACAAGGTAGCAGAAGAACTTAAAACGCTATTCGGTAAGGTCACTGCCGGGGATGATATCGAGGACGACATAGAGAAACTTGACATGCTATGGACCGCCTCACTCTCCACTCGATACAACGACTACACCGACTATTCTCCCGAAATCGGCTGGCACCTCGCCATCGCTTGTCTGAAAGACAACGACAGGGAAAAAGCTGCCACAGTATTGCACAGGCTCATTGCCACTACTGAACAGGGGAGCCTGATAAACACAAAGGCAAGGGAGTTGCTTGAGAAGGTGGAATAACAGGTATCGAGCTTTTTCGGTAAGAAGTAGATATCAAGTCTTGTATCTCATATCCCGAAGGAGCGGAATAATCGAATAGAGGTGTTGTAACTACCGTTAAAAACACTTTTAACTACCGTTAAAAACACTTTTAACTATCGTTGAAAACACTTTTAACTATCGTTACAACACCTGCTTCGGGCTTAAACGATACCGTCGTTGGTTTGAATACTTCCCTTGTGGAAGTGGAAAACTGACCTACAATTTTCCGGTTAATAAAAATCCTTCACCATAACAACTTATCAATCAATTGATTATATTGTTGGTGAAGGATTTTTTGAAAATTCATTTATAAAATGAAACGAGCAGATACTCTCATTTCACTTTCTTCTTATACGTTATCCGCAACACTTTACGTCCGTTGTCAATCTCAATCTTTCCCAACTTTGAGAACACACTCTGTCCGAGGAGCAACGGAGCCGACTGGTTCTTCGCGACAGAAGCCTTGACGTCATTAAGATGAATATTCCCGAGCTTAACGTCGCGGAGATTAATCACCGTTCCTTCCGTAATGTTTCCGTCGGCAGTCATATAGTTTCTTCTGCCAAGAACGTCAGAAGCCGACAGATAGTCGTTCTTCAGCATAAAAGTGGCCTCGACAGACGATATCGAAACATCAGAAGCCCCCGTGTCGAAGATAAAATGAAGCGGCAAACCATTGATGGAACATTTCACTTTGCAGACACTCCCCTCCTTGACAAACGGAACTTCTTCCGTTTTGCTCTCATATACCGCCGTGTCATCGGCATCCTCTGCAATTTCCTGCTGGTGCTTCTGTTCGTATTCATTCATAA
>CAKQDG010000140.1 GCA_934219025.1 uncultured Prevotella sp.
GTTGGGAGACATTATTTGCAGAAATGCAATTGGCGATTTTGATATTGGTGAAAGTGGGGACAGTTGTATATGGGATTTTCGAGACATAGTGATATACAAAAATTGTCTTGCGACAGAGTTCACATCTGATTGTGAACGTAAAGATGCTGTTGCTGAAATTTACAGCAATACGCGACGTTACTATTATCAAGATTCTACTTCAATAAATGATGTTGGCTTTGAAAACAACAATATAGAGGTTGAATACGACCGAACTAAACCTGTTTTACTGTTGCCGTTAGTTTATGGAAAAGTGAAAAGAGGTGTTTTCCACGGAAGTCAAATGTACTGCGAAAAAATATTCGGCAGGCAGTTCGGAACATATTCTATTGAAATTGACGGTAATGGGAAACTGCTTCTTCCAGACGGAAAGGTCCTTGAAAAAGTATATAGGGTTCATTGTATAACGGAAACTGGCTCTATTGTATATGATGATATACATACTAAGGCTGAACTCTTGTATTATATCAATAAAACAAATCCTTTCACCGCCGACAGCATAATGTCATTCGTTTCAAATAACTGCAATGACATTAGGCATGATGAAGTATATAAATGGTATGCAGCCGGTTATCGTTATCCTATTACAGAAATCAAGTCTTATGGATATGGCGAGACTCCTTGCAAAACATTCGTTGCATATTATTGTTCTCCAGATGAACAAAACAAATTGTTTGATCAGGAGTATGAAAGTATAAGAAAAGAGATTGAGAAATTACATGCCCAAGACAATGATTCTGCATCTGATAATCTTTCAGACGCAAAATCGTTGCCATACACATTAGAGAACGCCGGAAATACATTTGAAATCCGTGTAAGCAATTCAGTAGGAAAGGTAAACGTAGATGCGGTTTTGTCGGATGTTTCTGGCATAGTCTTACGAAGAGCGTCAGGCGAAGCCAACTATCCAATAGTGCTGGATTGTTCGGGATTAAGAAACGGAGAGTATGCCATAAGGGTTATAATTGGCGGAAAGGTATATGAAGATAAGGTCTGTTATACAAACAAATAAAGAATTGACATTATGAGGCAGCACATATTTCTTTTTGCAGCAAAGGTGTCAGTCTTAGTGATGCTTTTATATTCTTGTACATTGAAAGTTGATGCACAACAGTTGCCGTATGCCGACACAGCAACTGCCGTTTTATCTGATACAGTAAAATCTACAGCTTTGTTTTCTTCTGCGGATGATGAAAATGAAAAGTCTCCATTAGAAAAGATTCTTCCTTTGTCGCCTCAAGCTGCAGCACTTGCCCGATATGGAGAATATCCTGTAAGTCATGCCACAGGAGTTCCAGACATATCAATTCCAATTTATGACATCAAAATTGGAAATTTTACACTGCCTATAAGCATATCTTATCATGCTTCAGGAATAAAGGTTGACGACGTTGCATCAACAGTGGGACTTGGATGGACATTGAATGCCGGAGGGGCTGTTACAAGACAGATTTGTGGTGCACCGGATTTGACCGATGCCAGTTTTGAATATGCTGATTATAGCAAGCTCGTGAAACTTAGAGACAAAGCACATATGGATGATACGTGGACATCCATGCTGCGAACCATACTTTACGGTACTGGAGGCAGCAACCCTTATTTCCCTTATGATACACAGTCTGACCGCTATACTTATAATTTTGTTGGGAAAAGCGGAATATTTCGTTATTCATACACGGATGGTGAATTTATTCCAGTCAATTACAACCGGATAAGAATATACGGAGATACAGATATTGATGGCGGTTTGTTCAGAATAACTGATACTGACGGTATCGTTTATGAATTCTCGGAGCAAGAACATTGTGGAGTCAAGAATGATGAAAACAATACTAATGTTTCAGCATGGTACATGACTGGGGTGAAAACTCCGAATGGTGAGATATCAATAAAATATGCAGATTCTTCGTTGTATACGGCATATGTTTATTCGGAATCTGTCATTACTGGTGTCTTTGATCATGGCTGCTATTTTAATGGTGGCTTGTACGGAAGGTGTGATGATAGCCGCTTCCTTGGTGGAAGGACAGAACTTGTCTAAAAGATTCCTGTCGTTTCCGAAATCACATGGCGAGGTGGCAGTATAAGATTCAACTACATGAATGACCGCAAGGACGTGTGGAGAACAAGACTTGCGAATATTTCCATATATGACATGGATGGAAAACTGACACGGTTCGTAAACTTTGCTAATCGGCATTTCTGGGGATGTGACTCAACAGATATGCGAATGATGCTTGACAGTATCTTTATTTCCAATACTGGGTTTTATACATTTGACTACAATAACGTAAATGTCTGTAGAATGCCGAAATACAAGAATGCGCAGTGCGGACAATTTCTGGGACAAACATCTTGCGAAGCAGATTATTGGGGGTATTGGAACGGGAAAAAGAACAAGAGTTCAATTCCGAAAGAGGCGTATGAAATTTGCCTTGCAAAATATTCTGGTGCCAGAGGCAATGCCGGGTATTCTTTAAATCTTTTTGCTGACAGAACACCCGACGAAAAATATGCAAGATATGGAATCATACAGAGAATAACATATCCGACCGGTGGCAGTACTGAATTTACTTATGAGGGTAACGATTACCAGTTCGGAGGTCTTAGAATCAAACGTATAAAGAACAATGTTGTTTCAGGGGAGGACAATGTTATAGAATACTTCTATTCCGGTTCAAGGCAAATGACGAACCATCCCCTTGACATGATGGTGTATGATTCCTACAATATTATGTCGAGTACTCCGGTCAGTATGCCCGATGTTTGTCCTTCTTCTGACATTACATGCACTGGAACTCCAATATTTCCGCTTAACAGCTCCATGGTGTTTTATACAGATGTAACTGAAAAACATTTCGACGGTAGCAGTACAGACTATACCTATTCTTGTTATCCCGAGCCTGGTGACCTTTGCGGATATTTCACAGGACGTTCCCCACAGCTCATGTATCAATCACTTAATGACTTCGGAGTCACATTGCCATTTCTGACCGGTAAAACAGTGCATGACATCAACGGTAAAACTGTCTATGAAGAGACCAACACTTACGAAAACAAAAGTCTTGCGACTTTCAGTGTCGGAATAAAAATCGAAAGTTTCGTTAGAACATCCTCGCCGTACGGAAGATACATTTACAACAATATTGGCTACGGACCGTACTATGTCACCAGCGAAACAATAAAGTTTGACAGTGTCGTCGTACATCCGTTTATCACCCGAATAATTTCCGCAAAGACAACAGACTGCATTACTGATGTGACAACTATTAAAAACTATACCTACGACGATGCTTCAAGAACAGCCAAACCACGAAGTTTTACCATAGAGAACAGCGACGGAAAGATTCATACCGCAGAGTATCGATATGCCTTTGACTTTGTCGATGAATGTCACAGGAGAATGACGGATGAATATAATATGTATGATGCTGTTGTCGAAACAAAAAACTCCTGTATGGGAAGAACTTTGACTGTTGAACATATTGGATATACGGAGAAAAACAACTGGATTTATCCTGAGACTATCTGTAAATCTATGCTTGGAAATGCAATGTATGAAAGATACCGCTTTGATGGTTACGACAAGTACGGCAATCTTGCAAGACTTGTTACAAATTCTTGTGATTTTGACAGTGTGGTTTGGGGATATAACAGCATGTATCCTACAGAACATCTGCATAACGGCAGTCTTATGGAAAAGTATACATGGATGCCTTTGTATGGTGTTTCTTCTCAAATGAGACGAAACGGATATGTAATCAATTATGGCTATGATACGGCTGGCAGATTGTCTTCCGTAGGCGATGCTTGGGGAATACGGCAGAGGTTCGGCTATAATTACAGCAACGGAGTAAAAGACGGAGTCGTTTATGATAATACCAGCAACTATGTAAAGACCATAGATGTCTTTTCCGCTGACGGAACTTGTCAGAACGTTTCGCTGCAGTATGCCGACGGACTTGGAAGACCGTTTGACATGGTGACCGATGCAACAAGTGAAAGTGGAAAGTTTGTACATTCATTTTCTTCATACGACAGCAAAGGGAGAGTATGCAGAAAATGGTTGCCGGCAGTTTCTGATAATGGAAGCAAAATCCTTTCAGAGCAAAACATTGCAGACATTTTACATAATACTTACGGTGACAGTATGGCATACAGCGACATTTCGTACGATGCTCTGGACAGGAGTGTTTATGCATCCACTCCTGGCACTTCATGGAATGGTAAGGGCAAAAGTTTAGAATACATAGGCAACGGAAACAAAGATATCCGTCTCTTTTCCG
>CAKQDG010000141.1 GCA_934219025.1 uncultured Prevotella sp.
TTTTACAGGTTGCAAATGATTTCCTTTGTTTTTTATGTTTATCGCCCTCTGACAAGTAAAATGCCAAAGGCATTACCTGTGTATTGGCGAATTTCCGAGAGAGAACTTGTTCTCGTAAAGAAATCCGACAATACACTGGTAAGCCCGAGGAACGAGGGCTTTACTTGTCTGAGGGTGTTTTATTGGTTTTCGTCTAAAAGTATATTTGCCACTTCCGATAATAAATACTATCACTCCAAATATCGGATGAGCCTAAAAAAAATTATCATAAATCCGACTTTTAGAACACTTTTCCACGAAGCCCCGATTTTGCTCGTATTTCGGCCGAGCATCGCTTTTCGGGGAGCAAAGCATTGCTTCTCTCCCCGAAAAGCATTGCTTTGCTCAAAAAGAAGCGTTGCTTGGCTCTTGTAGAGTCTGTTTTCTTTACAAAATCAAGCAAAAAAGTGTTCTAAACTTCTTATTCCTCTCTTTCTCGCTAATAATGAGACGATTACGGGGGTATGCAACCTGTTTTTCCTATTTTCCCTTCACTATCCCCCGGAACAGAGTGTCGAGCCTCTTGCCCACCACCTCTGGCGAAGCCAACAATTCCACTTCGCGCGATGCCTGCTTGCAGTCGTTATAATTTTCGGAGCGCAGTTTCTGAAGGACTGCTGCCATGGCAGCGGCATCGTCGGTAGGCACAACATTGCAGCCGCCTTCAATCCTCACGTTTCGGGGCACGCTGTCGGTTGTCACCACGGGTATTCCGGTGCTCATGGCCTCGAGCAAAACCAGTCCCTGGGCTTCGCGCCTGGTGGCAAGGAGCAGGCAGTCGCTGTCATACAGAATTTCCACCACCCTATGCTTGTCCACCTCGCCCAGCAATTCCACCACGTCTTCCAGTCCATACTCCTTCACCATGGCATGTGCCTCGGCAGAATCCGTGAATCTCCCTGCCACTACAAGGCGCACATTGTCGGCCGTGGCCTGGCGGTATCTTCTCACGGCATCGAAAAGCACGTCGTATCCCTTTCCGGGAAAGAATATGGCGATGCAGCAAAGGCGGTATTCCCTGCCCCGCATATCGGAGCGACGCCTGTAGGCAAAGAGCTCGGTGTCGATAGTGTTAGACACCGACTCCCATCTGTAGTCTTTGCCGTAGAGCGGCTCAAGGTCGTCCACAAGTTCTGCCGACACCGGAATTACGAGGTTTGCCCTGCGGTAAGCCTCGGCTATGAGCGGCAACTGCCATGCGTGGTTCACGTCCTTGCCGTATTCCTTCACGAGCAGTTCCGACGAGAGGTGCTCCGTAACCACGTAAGGCACAGCCAGTTTCTCTGCCGCCAGCATTGCTGCATAACCTGCCCACTGACAGCAGTGGGCGTGGATAATATCGGGTTTGCCATACTTTTCCACATACTTATCCACAAGCCTGCAGGTGGTCTTCACCCAGTGCATGGCACACGCCTTGTTGAAAAACGGAATTCCCCTCATATCGTTTCTCACCACCTCTATGCCGTCCATCCTTATAAACTGCGGCTTCAATGGGGCCAGCAGGTATAGGCGCGGCGAAAGACGGGCACTCAGATTCACGTTGGCAACGATGCGCACGGTGTTGCCCTGGCGGGCAAGAGCCTTGCTCTGCTCCAAGCAGAAGAGTCCGCCATAGGGGGGAAAGAAGGAAGGAATTTCGAGTATGTGCATAAGTTTTTATTTATATTTTGTGTTTAAGCAGCGACAAGATGAACGGCAAAAGGCTCATTCCAAACTTGTTGTTGGCCACAAGGCGAAACACGGTGTATTTAAAAGTGTAGTCTGCCTTTGGCAAAGGATAAAAGCCGCAAGAGCGGAGCTGGTCTATGCGACTCCGCCTTGCTTTACGGTCGGCAAGCAGGCGGTTCAGATTGAAGATATAGTCCATCGTGAGCTGTGCCACGCGTCGTTCCATACCTTTCCTTGCGGTGCCACGGAGCTGGAGCGAACACGTATGCAGTGTGCATATTATGCGATACACGTCGTCGAGTCTTTTCCCTATATTGCTCGAAGCAACCGAAAACGAGCCTTCGCGAAGTCTGTAGAAATATGCCGCACTACGGGTGAAATACATCCGCTCTGCCTTTACCACAAGCTGCGGGGTGAACTCCTCGTCCTCATAATATGTGGAATGGAAAAACCTCAAGCTGCCCAGGATTTCGCGCCTAAACAGGTATCCCCACACCATGGAATAAAGATTGTGTTCTGTCATATAACGTGCGCCCGACGTTTCTCCGCTCCACTCCGCATCATTCTCGCTTTTAGCTTCATCCGTAGAGAATGAAAACATAATGAGGTCGGCCCCGGTGGCTCTCGCCTTTTCCACACACTTGGCATACACGCTGCCCAGCAGCATGTCGTCGGCATCCACAAACTGGATGTATTCGCCGCGGGCAACCTCTATGCCGGCATTGCGCGCCGCACAGGGCCCGCTGTTTTCCTGACGGATATACACAATATCCGGGCATATTGTGGCAAGCTCCTCTTTTATACTATAAGAAGAGCCGTCGTCTACAACAATAATCTCGCTCTCCCCCTCGTCAAGGCGCAACGTAGTGATACTCCTCACGCATTGCTCCACAAGGGGGAGAGGCACGTTATAATAAGGTATTATGAAACTTATAAACGGCATCTCACGAAAGTTCGAGCATCCTCTCTATAGGCTTCACGGCCTCGCGGGCAATCTCGGGAGCCACGTCCACCGTAGGCCATTCATATTTCAGCGTGTTGTAAATCTTCAGCAGGGTGTTCATCTTCATGTAGTCGCACTCGTTGCAAGAACAGCCCAGCGATCCCTCGCTCACTTCTGGCGGCACGGGGATGAATGTCTTGTCGGGACACTTGCGCGTCATCTCGTGCAGTATACCAGCCTCCGTAGCCACGATAAACTCCTTTGTGTCGCTCTCTATGGCATGCTTCAGCAACACGGCAGTAGAACCCACAACGTCGGCAAGCACCACCACAGGCCCCTTACACTCAGGATGCACCAAGACCTCGGCACCCGGATGCTCTTTCTTTAGCCTCACAATCTCGGCAGCCGAGAAGCGCTCATGAACATGGCATCCGCCGTTCCAAAGCAGCATCTGGCGCCCCGTCACGCTGTTGATATACGAACCAAGATTATAGTCAGGACCGAAGATGAGCTTTTCGTCCTTAGGGAAAGTGTCCACAATCTTCTTTGCATTGCCGCTCGTCACCACAACATCCGTGAGAGCCTTCACGGCAGCCGTGGTGTTCACATAGCTCACCACCTTGTAGCCAGGATGCTCCTCCTTGTATTTCTTCAGATCGTCAGCCTTGCAAGAGTCGGCAAGCGAGCATCCCGCATTGAGGTCAGGACAGAGCACAAGCTTCTCGGGCGAGAGAATCTTGCAAGTTTCTGCCATGAAGTGAACGCCACACATCACAATAATGTCGGCATCCGTATCGGCAGCCTTGCGAGCCAGAGCCAGCGAATCGCCAATAAAGTCAGCCACATCCTGAATGTCGCCCGTAGTGTAATAGTGGGCAAGGATAACAGCATTCTTCTTCTTGCACAATTCCCTTATCTCCTTTGCCAGGTCCACATCCTTGTCTGCCGGTTCATCGATGTATCCCTTGGCAATCCATTTTTTATCCACATTCATATTATTATAATTCTTTTATTGTTTTAAATTTAAAAAAGAAAAAATGTATAGTATGATATCCTGTGGATAAGTTTATAACTTTCTGCCATTTTTCTTGGTTTTTTGATTATCAACACCATGTGGTGTCTTTTCCATAAGTTATCAATAAGCTTTATTGTTGGCTTTCAGATATAAACGTTATTTATCCACATTATCCACATTCGGTGCAAAGATAATAAGTTTATATCTTTTGTTGATGAAAAAGCGTGGAAAATTTGCTCATTACCTGTTTATAAGGCTGTGGATATCCACTTGAGCCGTGGTGGATACAAAAAGGGTGTGGATAACGCATTTATTATCCACACCCTTTTCCACATGGTTATCAACAGGTGTTTTGTTTGTATTTATATGTAATGAAAATATGTTGTGGTTACTGCTGGCGATTGAGGGCAAACTGTGCCGTCTGTATCATTGAGAATACGTAGTGCTGCAAGGGCTTGAAGGCGCCACTCATTGCTGTCTCCTTCAGACTGCCGTCAGGATTAATAAGGTAGCAGAAACTCTTCTGCATCTTGGGGTTATACACGTAGACCATCTTCTGGTTGCGGGCGATAACCTGGTTGTCGGCAGAATAGAACACCATAGGGCGCGGCGTCTTCAAGACGTTCTGTCCGAAGCCGTCATACTCGTAGC
>CAKQDG010000142.1 GCA_934219025.1 uncultured Prevotella sp.
GTGAAAGTGCAAAGGAAAAGAGGAAAATACAGTGTCTACCCTCACCATCCCTCACACTATCCCTCACCATCTGAAACGCCGACGTACAGGGCGTTTCAGGGCAATGTGTGAGGGTGTGAGGGTAAAAACTAGGAAAAACTTCTTTCTGTTGTCTTTTCAAAGGCTATACCAACAAAAACTGCCCCACTCTTTTTGCAGAGCGGAGCAGTCATTATTTTATATCTCCAAAAGCATTCAAAGCATTTAGTTTACCCAGGTAACTTCATTCCCTCCCTTCGGGAGGGTTAGGGTGGGTGTTGGGTGTTAGGTGTTGTGTTTTACCTCACCACCTTCTTTCCATTCACCACATACACGCCCTTACCAAGCCGGTTCATGTCCTTACCGACATATCTGCCGTCGAGGGTGTAGATGCGGTTGTCGCTTGTCTTTGTTGCAGATGCAGTAGTAGCAGCAATGCCGCTCGTACCTGTGAGGTCCGGGGTTTCTACAATATTCGGGAACAATCCCCAATTCTCGTCTGCAGCAAATGCAGCCTTTGCTCCAACAGGAACATAAAGCGTCCAGTCGGATTTCGACAGCATCTTAATAAATGAATAATTATAATTCATCAATGGATAATAATTGCGCCCCGGCGTTTTCTGCACCGGAGGGGTAATCCTGTTATAATAGAATTTCTTGCCGGATTTAAGGTTATCATTGCTTATAATTCCCAAGGCAGCGTTGTCAACATACTCCAGAGTTGACGGAAGATATACATCTCCTTTTACTGCATTTCCGTCGAATGCATGAACGTCTATCCAGGTTACGCCTTCAGGTATCACAAGATTGCCGTCTATCTCGCCGTTTTCAAAAGCATCAGCTTCGATTCTGTCAAGAGACGACGGGAATTCTATTGACAGGAATCTCGCCTTCTGGAAAGTGGTGCAACCTGTTGACTTTAAGCCCTCGGGGAAGCGGAAAAAGCGCAGATTGTAGGCAACATCCATTAGATAGCTCTCTGACGGAGTGTATGGAGGGTCGTCTACGCTGATGAATGCACCATCCGGCAAAACGTCGTTTTCTATTCTACAGCCGCTCAGGTCTATACCCGAAAGTCTGCCGTAGCAAGCGCCGAGACGCAAGGCTCTTACATCGCTATGGCGCAGATAACCCGTAATTCGTATGGAGTCGACCTTGAGCATATCGTCGCCGAGCAATGTTTCAAGAGCTGCGAATTTTCGTCAAGGTTGAATTCCCTTATCACGAACAGGCTGCCGTCTTCCTTTATATTGCGGAAATTGGAGAAGTCGGCGGAGACTTTGAATTTCTCTGCCATATTCTCAGGGACATAAAGCGTAGCATCGGCAGGAATATTGTCGAAGGCATGTCCGTCTTTTACATAAGGGACATCCGCCTGATGAAAAGTTACAGACTTCAGATCCGGACAACCGTAGAATGCCTCACAGCCTATACGGGTAAGCTTGGGCAGGTCTATACAACGGAGGGTGGTCATCATGAATGCACGGTCGGATATCTCACGCACATACGGAGGCAATGTTATATACTCGAGCTTTGTTATCAAAGTGGACTCTGCTGCATCCTTCTTGACATTTTCAGCAGAGTTTACCTTTGTCGTGGAAAAAGCACCGTAAGGAATCGCGGAAATGTTCTCCACACCGGAGAGGTCTATTCCCCTGAGACGACCGTTGTTTATATAGTCACGGAGCGTAGCATAGTCATCGTCCATAAAATATCCCTTTATTACAAGGGAGTCTATCGCATACGCATTCTTGCCGCTGCTCTTTATCGCTGCAGACAAGCGTCCTTCATATTTGATGTTCACCTTTACTACCGGTCGCGGATTACAACATCTACATTAACTAATGTTGAGTCACACTTGATTGTTACGTCATCACCATCCTCACGAACTGTAGGGATAGCCGAACTCGGTCCATTAGGATTATGGATTACAATTTTACTTAACTCAACATCTCTTGGTATGGCAAAAGATGTACTACAGATAACACATGCACATAAACTTATTATAAGATTCTTCATAATTAATTGTTTTTATTGCATGTGCAAAAATAGAGAAAGTAAAAACAATTGGAATGTTTTAATACGTGAATAATATGTGAATTCAAACTCGCATATTATTCACACCACATATAAATATCTTATAATCAATATCTTACCCAAAAAGCAACATCTAAAGTTCCTTTATAAACTTCATGAACTCATTACGTGAGACATCTCCTCCTAAAATATAAGTCTGCAATTTCTTTATAGCCTTGGAAATGGTGCTATGGTCACGTCCAAGCAAATAGGAAATCTTTGTTATACTAAAATTGAATACCTTTATCAACAAACACATTCTGAAATCCTGAATGCTCAACTGACATATATCATAAAGACGAGGTTTGAAGTTAGGATAGAGTTCTGTAACTGTTGTTTCCAACATATTTAAGTCCTCATCGTTTAATACTGCAAAAGTTTCAGCTTTCCGCTCGATTCTGCCATATATATCAGTTTTCATAAAGAGTATCTTTTTATTCTCTTACATAGCTAATTTCTGCCTGACTATGTCGAGGTTGCGCATCGCATTGTCATATTTCAAACGTATCTCATCATTTTCCGTTTCCATCTTAGTAAGCTGCGCTCTCAATGCTTTTATGTTAACTTCACTCTCAATAAGGAACTTCTTACTTTGCTCTACGCTCTCTGCCCTAAATTTCTTCAAGCGTTGCTCCTGTTCATGAGCTAAACGTTTTGTTCTATGATGCCATACGACAAAGAAGACGACTCCTATAAACACAAAAAGAGAAACAATTACTGAATATGCAAATATCAAGGAATTTTTCTTTTCGAGTGCGGAATTTCGTTCTTTATACGAACTATAGTTATAAGCAGCACACATTCTGGCAATAGCCTCCGTTTTCCTTGTTTTCTGAAGTGAGTCATTTGCCTGCTCATATCTTGCAAGGTATTCAAAAGCACTATCCATATTACCTTCTTTCCTACATATTTTTGAGAGATTAAGATAAGCCTCAGTCTGAGCCTCTATTTCATATTGTGCCGCAAGTTCCTTATAGAAACGTTTTGCCTGAATATTATCTCCAAGCATCCTGCATGCTGTAGCAGCAACATATAGAAAAGATGCAGTAGCTGGATTATCAGATTTCATAGGCGAGATTATCGGCATGGCATAATCTTTAGCTTTGCAATATTCTCCAGAATCAATATAATAGGTTGCAAGAGAACTTAATATTTCATTATACAGATTCTCGTTTTTAATATTCTTTGCGATGGACAAGGCTTCTTTATAAAAAAAAAGACAACTGTCGTTTCTACTCTCCTGGTATACGTATGCTAGCTTTTGCATCACATACGTCATCATAACAGAATCTTTTCGAGCACGTTCCACTGAAAGGGATGACTTGAAATATGGAAGTGCCTCTTTAGGGAAAGATTGTTCAAGTAGTAGATAGCCTATCTGAAAATTCAATATACCTTTCATATTCAAGTCATCGGAAGGAATCGTTTTTTAATGACTTGTGATAAAACTCCAGAGCCATCGGCATGTTGTCTATACAGCTATAAATTCTGCCAAGATAGTAATAAGCAAACGGCAATTGACGCTTATCAGCATTCCATGACTCATAATGCAGGCTTACTTTGGTCGCCTCCTCTATGTCTGAAGCATCGAATTCATCCTGGGTTTTGACTTTTCCTTTTATGAATAGAAGTCGATAATACCAATCTGTGGTACTGCTCCAATCCATGCGCTTTATTGAACAAAGATAAGTGCTGCCTTGATTCTGACTGCAATTAAGCAAAGAGTCTGCATGTACAAGTTCTTTGGGATAATTATAGTAATGACGGTAATACGACAATATACCGACAGACGTAATAATAACTGCAACCATTAAGACAAGAAGTCATAATTTCCATTTTCTTTCGATATAAATATATGTCATTGTACTTTGCATAATTCGTTACTGCGATCTAATAGCATAGGATTTTGTCAACGGCAAAGATAAACATAAATACTAAATAAACAACTCATTTTTTTATTTTTGTTCTTACAAAAGAGATATGCATATTTTGAAAACAATAAATGGGCATCGCTAGGAACATATTTACCCTTACGATGCCCACCATATAAAGTTATTTTCGAAAGAAAAGTTTAGTCTGCCAGCTTTGCCTTGATGAACTCGCGGTTCAGACGGGCAATGTTGGAGATTGACTCGTGCTTAGGACACTCTGCCTCGCAGGCACGGGTGTTGGTACAGTTACCGAAGCC
>CAKQDG010000143.1 GCA_934219025.1 uncultured Prevotella sp.
GAGAACCACGGCAAGTAATCCTTGCACTCCACACTTTTAAAGCTTTAAAAGTATTAAAGGCAGAGGGGAATATGATGTTGAGTCATATTTCCCTCTGCCCGTTTTATGTGTCGAAAATGTGAAACTTTACACATTTTTGATACTTGTTTTGTGCAAAATTACACATTTTCCGCACATAGCACAAATATTTCAGCATAAAAGCTATACTTTCCCCGCCTTCAGTCCGCAGATAGTAATACCGCCCGGCATCGTCACCTTGCTGATAGCCGCCTCGGGATGCACAAGTCTAAAGTAGCCATACCATTTTTACCATAACGTATAACCAACACAATCGACATCATTAAAGAACTCCAAATAAGACATAATAAAAAGCACTCGCTTAACCATACAATAAAAAAAACAATATGAAAGCTAAGACCGTTTTTTTACTATCATTTTGTATGTTATATTGACATAAATCAATATTATTATACACAAAATAAAGTTTTTACAAATCTTTTTGTAATCATCAACTATTCACTATACATTTGCATATAATTAAGAATCAAAAGTATTTTTTAGTATTCATTATTGTTAAATTTTTAAACTTTTTGATTATGAAAAAATTATTATTTTATTCAAGCTTTTTGCTTTTTGTTTTTTTTACAGCATGTAGCAGCAATGAGAATTCAATTACAGATTCACCATGTGAGTTATCAACAACTAATATTCAAGCATTTAGTTCCGTAAAAAATCAGATTGACTCGTTAGGAAATATCAACTTCGGTATGCAAGAGACAATTTCAAGAGGAAATTTTCTAAGTTCTTTATGGCACGGACTTAAAGCTGTACTTATCGCTGACGGCAAAGGAGCAGCAAGTTCATTACAAAATGGTAAAGAGGTCATCACAGGTGCAATAGCCAGTTCGATAACTAAAGTTATTGATTTAATTAATGGGACAGACAGTGTCAAAACACCAAGTAAGCCAATAAATAAAGTATATTCATCTGTAAGGGATACCATTCCATATAATACAGACAACATAGACAATGTTATTATTAGCTCAAGCAATAGTCTTGAAGATAGTATAGGATATTATCATGACAAAATTCTCTCTGAAGCTCTTAAAAAGAATTCAAATGCAGCATACTGGAAAAAACTTAATACAGAAGAAATATTAGACACTCTAGTATCTCAGACAGAAGAGGTTTTAGGAATGCGTAAAGGATCTTTAGTATTAGCAGAAGCAAGCAAGAAAATAATAATAGATGATATAAACAGAATGCGTTATGCCAAAGCAGATGAGACAGCAGAAGAAATGGTGGAAGAGCTAAAACAAGCCAATCCGCAAGTCGGTAAAATTATGGACGTCGTTCTGTCTTATATAAACCAAGTTTGCAAATCCGAAGAATTCACAGACAGTAAAGTTTATAGTCAACATGTTTTAGAAATCATAGACAATTCCGATTTAAGCAAGGACGACAAAAAGACTCTTAGAAGAACCATAGGCGTTGCATTTGCAAGTTTCAACCTTTGGAATACAAATCGTAACAAAGTGGAGGATTAAATATGAAAAGATTTTTAGCTCTATTTTCGTTTTTATGTATGTTTTGTTGTTGTTTTTCAACAGAAGTAAACGACTCAACAAAAGTGGAAGAAAAACATCGGTTTAATACATATGTATATATAGAATCAAGTGTATCACCGCGTCAAAACGGTCTTATACCAAGTTTTTATTTTACTACAATAGAAGTCGAACCTATAAAAAAATTAACTGTAGGATTTTCTTATTCTGGTTTCTTGGGCCTTTACAAAGACAAAACGACCAAGACTTACATGACAGCTCAAGGTTTAGCAGGATGCGTAGGATGGCAGATTTTTGAATCAAAGAAGAAGACAAGTTTTTGGGATAAAGGAGAATCTATAAATGCAAGATTCCGCTATGGTCATAATATTGGCAGCGGCGACTTCAAATATGACCTTTACGATATTGGTTTCGTTTACTTTGCAAAAAACAGGACAATTGTCGGAACTTCGTTTTCTGCAGGCTACAGATTCATAAATTCACATACTACAGGAATAAGGAATTATAGCAGTATTTACCTCGGTATAGGCATAGGTATCTAATGAATGAAGAAATTCCGTCTTTATCAAATCCTCTCATAACTTTCTTTATAAAGCCATGAGAGGATTTCTTTATTATAACCTTCCCGCCTTCAATCCACGAATCACGGCGCTGGTAAATCCAGCATGTTCCATCTCATTCAGTCCGCGGATGGTGATGCCGCCCGGTGTTGTCACCTTGTCGATAGCAGCCTCGGGATGTTCGCCCGAAGCCTGAAGCAGCTCCACAGCACCCTTTATCGTCTGCAACACAATCTTCTGTGCCACTTTTGCCTTGAAACCAATTTCCACGGCGCCCTCTACGTTTGCCCTCACATAGCGCATGGCATAACCGATGCCACACGACATGGCTGTTGCGGCAGGGAAGAGACTCTCGTCCATGAGCAGGGTTTCGCCCAATTCGTTGAATAAGTCTGTAACGGCATTTGTCTCGCCTTGCGATGTTCCTATTGCCGATATAAAAGTCATTGAGGCTTTCTGTGCGATGGCTATATTCGGCATTACGAGGAAGAGCGATGGCTTCTCGCCGTCTTTATCCATCCATGCATTAATCTGTTCTGATGATATCCCGGCAGCCACGACCACGAGAATCTGGTTTTTGTAGTCGAGCGTGTCTTTTATTCCGCTCAGTGTTTTTTCCACGCACCATGGCTTCACCACAACCATCACGATGTCGCCTTCGGCAGCGGCAACGCTGTTGTCGGATGTAACGCTTGCTCCAAGGGCGGCAAAGTGGTCCATCGTGCTCTGGTTATGGTCGCAAACGGTGAGGTTTTCGGCTTTTGCATCCTCACACTTCAGCAGTCCCTCGGCAATGGCACCACCCATTGCTCCTGCTCCTATTATAGATATTTTCATAGTGGTTACATTTCGTTCAACACATTTTCCAGGCGGATGATAAATTCATCCACCTCTCCCTTAGACAGGCAGAGCGGTGGCAGTATTCTCAGGATATTCGTTCCGGCGCATCCCGTGAAGCAATGTTGCTCATGAATAAGTTTAGAGCGCACCTCCTTGTGGGGAATGTCGAGAACCACTCCTACCATCAGTCCTCTGCCCCTCACCTCAAGGATGTGGCGGTTGCGCTGGCGCAGCTCCTCAAGTTCCTTGATGAGATATTCGCCCACGAGATGGGCATTCTCCACGAGTCCCTCCTGTTCAAACACGTCGAGCACTGCAAGTGCCGCAGTACAGGCGAGATGGTTGCCGCCGAAGGTTGTTCCGAGCTGTCCGTAGATGGGTTTAAACTCCGGCGAGATGAGCACTGCTCCCATTGGGAAGCCGTTGCCGATGCCCTTGGCACAGGTGATGATATCCGGCCGGATGCCGAGCCACTGATGGGCGAAGAATTTTCCGCTTCTGCCATATCCGCACTGTATCTCGTCGCAAATAAGGACTGTTCCGTATTTCTTGCAAGCTTTCTGCAAGCCCTGGGCGAATTCCGGCGAAACCATATTCACTCCGCCCACGCCCTGGATGCACTCTATGATACAGGCACATACATCTCCCTTAGAGAGTTCCTTCTCCCAAGCCTCGAGGTTGTTGATGGGGAGATAAGTAACATGACCGTTATCGTTGATCGGAGCGATAATCTTAGGGTTGTTTGTTGCTTCAACGGCGAGCGATGTCCTGCCGTGGAAAGCCTTTTCGAGCGACAGAACCCTTGTTCTGCCGTTGGTAAACGAGGCGAGTTTCATTGCATTCTCGTTTGCCTCGGCACCGCTGTTGATGAGAAAAAGCTGATAGTCGTCGTAGCCAGATGCCTTGCCGAGTCTTTCGGCAAGTTCCACCTGCAGTTTGTTTATCACGGAGTTGCTGTAGAAGCCGAGCTTGCCGAGTTGCTCAGTGAGTTTCTCCACATAATGCTTGTTGCAGTGACCTATGCTGATCACGGCATGGCCGCCATAAAGGTCGAGATATTCTTGTCCGTTCTCGTCCCACACCTTGCATCCTTGGCCTCTTACTATATTAATATTGTATAAAGGATAAACGTCGTATAGTTTCATATTTAAAATGCTCCCGCTTTAAGTTTCAGTCCGGCAGTCTCCTCGATGCCAAACATAATGTTCATATTCTGCACTGCCTGTCCCACGGCACCTTTCAGCAAGTTGTCTATACATGAAGTGATGAGCAGCTTGTCGCCGTATTTGTCGCAATGCACCAGACACTTGTTGG
>CAKQDG010000144.1 GCA_934219025.1 uncultured Prevotella sp.
TCTCCGGCATTTAAAGAATACAAGGGCGCACTTGCAGAAAACTATATACTTCAAAGTCTGCTTGCAAACGGGATAAACTGTTCGCGTTACTGGGCTTCTGGAAATAAGGCAGAAGTGGAGTTTATCGTGCAACATGGCGTAGATGTCGTTCCGATAGAAGTGAAGTCAGGGAAAAGTGTCACGGGAAGAAGCCTTGTAGAGTATAATAAAAAGTATTCTCCAAGTTTACGTGTAAGATTTTCCATGCTTAATCTTAAACGTGACGGTACGTTGGTTAACATTCCGTTGTTCTTGGCTGACAGGGTTAAAGACTTGTGTAGAATCGTTTGATATAATAGTACGATTGATGGCCGGTCCTAAGAAAACGTCACAAAACGGGCAGAGGGGAATATGACTTATCATCATATTCCCCTCTGCCATTAATACTTTTAAAGCTTTAAAAGTGTAGAGTGCAAGAATTACTTGCCATGGTTCTCATCAGAAACAGTAAGCTTCTTGCGACCCTTAGCGCGACGCGATGCAAGCACGCGACGACCGTTCTTTGTTGCCATTCTCTCACGGAATCCGTGCTTGTTCACACGTCTTCTGTTGTGCGGCTGAAATGTTCTTTTCATCGTTTATTATTTATTTTATTTGTTATTGTTTATACGCTTTGGGCTGCAAAAGTACTCATTTCTTTTGATTTAACCAAAAGTAAAGCCATTTTTACACACTTCTTTTATGGTTTTTTCTGAATTTGTTGTAACTTTGCACCCGAAAAGAGGAAAAACAAGCCCTTTAACAACGTAAAACAATGAATGTTATATTCATGGCGTGGGCAACTCTGACCAATCAAGAAAATAATTTATAAGCAATAAAAAAAATGATTAACTCACAAGACATTAAAAAAGGCGTTGCTGTTCGTATGGACGGCGGCATTTGGGTTTGCATCGACTTCCAGCACCGCAAGCCAGGTAAAGGTAACACCATCATGAACATCAAGCTGAAGAATGTAACCGACGGACGAGTTCTCGAGCGTCGCTACAACATCGGCGAGAAGCTTGAGGATGTTTCAATCACACGTCGCCCATACCAGTATCTCTACAAAGAGGGAGAGGACTATATCTTCATGAACCAGGAGACATACGACCAGACTCCAATTCCTGCAGATCTCGTTACTGGAGTAGAGTTCATGAAAGAGTCTGACATTGTGGAGGTTGTTTCTGATGCTGACACAGAGACTGTTCTCTATGCCGAAATGCCAGTAAAGACTAACCTTCGCGTTGTTCACAGCGAGCCGGGTATCAAAGGTGATACCGCAACCAACGCTACAAAGCCTGCAACTCTTGAGAGCGGAGCTGAAGTTCGCGTTCCTCTCTTCATCAACGAGGGCGACCTTATCCAGGTTGATACCCGCGACGGCAGCTATCTGAGCCGCGTTAAGGAATAAGTCTTCATAGATTATAAAATTTTCAAAATACAGAAATAGAGAATACGACATCAGTTTCCGCGCTATGAGAAACAGTTGTTGTATTCTCTATTTCTGTATTTTTTATCCCATATAACCTCTTCTCACACTTACCCTAACACTTACTCTCACACTTACCATAACACTTACCCTCACCATTGAAATGCCGATAAACAGAGGTATGCAGAGCAAAAGGTGAGGGTGTGAGGGTAATTTTGCAGAAAAACTTTTTCTTTACTTAGGACTTGTATTTCGGATTTTATTTTTACCTTTGCCCATATTGACAAAGTGAAATATGAAATACTCAATAATTGTTCCCGTATACAACCGACCCGATGAAGTGGACGAGTTGCTTGGCAGCCTTGTGGAGCAAACCGAAAAGGACTTCGAAGTGATAATCGTAGAAGACGGCAGTTCTTGTCCGTGCAGAGAAATATGTAAAAGGTATGAGGACAACCTCGACCTGCACTATTATATGAAAGAAAACAGCGGTCCCGGGCAGAGCCGCAACTATGGCGTGGAGCGTGCAAATGGCGAATATGTCATAATTCTCGACTCCGATGTAGTGTTGCCGCCAGGATACATCGAGAGCATAAGCGACGAGCTCAATCAAGAACCGGCAGATGCATTTGGCGGACCAGACAAATCACATTCGTCGTTCACCGACACACAAAAGGCAATAAGTTATTCCATGACGAGTTTCTTCACAACCGGCGGAATAAGAGGAAGCAAGAAAAAGAAACTCGACAAGTTCTATCCACGCTCATTCAACATGGGCATCCGCAGGGACGTGTATCTCAAACTTGGAGGGTTCTCAAAGATGCGTTTCGGCGAAGACATAGACTTCAGCATACGCATCTTCAAGGCAGGCTGCAAATGCAGGCTGTTCCCCGATTCATGGGTGTGGCACAAACGCCGGACCGACTTTCGGAAGTTTTTCCGTCAAGTATACAACAGCGGCATCGCACGCATCAATCTATACAAAAAATATCCGGAATCACTAAAGCTGGTGCATCTGCTGCCAATGGTTTTCACCATAGGAGTGATATTCCTTGTACTTCTGTCGGCGACGGGCCGCATACTCATGCACTACGATGACATCCACAAATGGTATTGGCTCTGTGCTGCCCCATGGTTGCCCATTATAGCCTACAGCACACTGATACTTATCGACTCAAGCAAACAGAACAGGAGTATAAAAATAGGATTCGAGAGTATCGTTGCAGCCTTTGTTCAGCTTATGGGCTATGGATGCGGTTTCATTGAGGCATGGTGGAAACGTTGCGTCTTGGGCAAAGACGAATTCAATGCATTTGAAAAGACATTCTATAAATAAAGCCTGCCCCACCCTATTCATAATAGTCATCCTGTCCTTAAAAATCACCACCCTATACGCAATAATAATCCCACCCTATTCTTAATAATCAATCATGAAACAGCATGGAAAAATTAAACATTACCGATTGGGCTGACGAAGACAGACCAAGAGAGAAACTAATGACAATGGGGGCGGCAGCACTGTCTAACGCCGAACTACTGGCAATTCTGATTGGGAGCGGATCGACGGAAGAAACTGCCGTAGGCCTCATGAAGAGGGTTATGAACGACTGCAACAACAATCTGAACACCCTCGGCAAAATGACAATCAGCGAACTTACCGCCACGAAATACAAGGGCCTCGGACCGGCAAAAGCCGTAGCCATCCTTGCTGCCTGCGAACTTGGCAAACGACGCCAGTCGGAAAAGGCCGAAGAGCGCAAGAGAATGGACTCAGCCCTTGCCATCTACGAATACATGCATCCAAAGATGCAAGACCTGCCAAACGAACAAGCATGGGTGCTGCTGATGAACCAGAATTTCAAGCTCATCAAAGCCGTTCAGATTTCCAACGGCGGAATAAGCGAGACCTCCGTAGACGTGAGGATAATCCTGAAGGAAGCCCTGCTTTGCAACGCCACCGTTATTGCCCTGTGCCACAACCACCCGAGCAACAATGCCACTCCGAGCGGCGACGACAACCGCATAACGCTACGACTGCAAAAGGCATGTGAAACGATGCGCATATATATGCTCGACCACATCATCATTACCGACGGGAAATATTACAGCTACATGGAAAAAGGAAAGCTGTAGGAAAAGAAAATACTATACTCAGACAACACCGACACTTAACTGAACACAAGGACAACGCAAAATTATTCATCATTAATTCTTCATTCTTCATTTAAATTATTACCTTTGTATATATAAAATATCACGAAACATGACACAGGAAGAAAAGACAAAGATTGAAGAAAGAATTGTTGACGTGCTGAAGACAGTATACGACCCGGAAATTCCAGTAAATATATACGACCTCGGACTCATCTACAAGATTGAAGTGAGCGACGAGGGCAACGTGGACATCGACATGACATTCACGGCTCCATCATGCCCGGCTGCCGACTTCATCCTTGAGGATGTGCGGCAGAAGGTGGACACTCTGGAGGGAGTTAAATCGGCCAACGTGAACCTCGTGTTTGAGCCGGCTTGGGATCAGAGCATGCTCAGCGAAGAGGCTCGGCTGGAAATGGGATTGGACTAAATTCAAATTATGAAGAACGTATATATTCTATCTGACGCCCACCTTGGCTCGCTCGCCATTGAACATGGCAGGATGCACGAACGGCGACTTGTGCGCTTCCTTGACGACATCAAGCATAAGGCGGCTGCCGTTTATCTGCTCGGCGACATGTTTGACTTCTGGTATGAATACAAATATGTTGTGCCGAAGGGATATACGCGCTTCCTCGGAAAGCTGTCGGAACTGACCGACAT
>CAKQDG010000145.1 GCA_934219025.1 uncultured Prevotella sp.
CATGAGTAAACCATACAAATAAAGCAATCCCCAAAAGGCTTCACTCTTAATAGCAGGATTATGCCTTTTGGGGATTGCTTTTCTCTATAAATTTTGTTACTTTCTTTTATGTGGTAAAATTCAAAATGCAGTTTTGCTTGCTTAAATAGTAACAAAATGCATCTTTTTATTAATATAATTTTGATTATTGTTAATAAATATATACTTTTGCATTTACAAATTAGAATACACTTACTTTATCTCTAAAAAAACTTTAATTATGAATAGATTAAGACTGTTTGTAATCTTTGCAACTGCTTTGGTTTTAAGTCTTGCCTCAAATAATGTGCTTGCCGACGAGACTCAGACGGATAGGTTGATCTATAGTCTTGATACAGGGCTTGGAGTAACAGGAAGCCGAGGAAATGTGGGTACACCGTTGAAACAAGACTATGATGTGGCAATACATATTGCCGACAAAAAATTTGTGGGCATGACAGTAGCTGCCGTTCGAGTGCCGATAGGGGATATGGAAAATGTTTCCGGGCTGAAGGTATGGCTCTCGCGTGAACTGAAACTCGAAACGGTGAACGGTAAGAAAACAAATGTGGCTGATGTCTTGTCGCAGGATGTGGAAATGTCAAAAGGCTGGGTGGAGGTTCCGTTGAAACAGCCATACACGATAACGGACGACGGTATATATGTGGGATATTCGTTTAATATGGATGAACTTGACGACACGAACAAACGTCCGGTCAGGGTAACCACCGAACTGCACGAAGGGGGACTCTTCCTGCATACGTCAAGAAGCTACCGCAGTTGGACGGATATCAGCGACCAGTGCAGTTCGTTGTTGCAGGTGGAACTTGATGGCGCACCGAAATATGCAGCGGCTGTACTTGCCGGCAATACCACTTATTTTGGTGCAACAGGCATAGAAAATCAAGTAACTTTTTATGTAGAAAATCACGGAGCAACAGGTGTTAAGTCGATAGACTACAGCTATACTTATGACGGAAGAACATTGACCGGAACAAATACTTTCTCGCCAGCTGTGAATTCAGTCTATGGCATGACGGCTCCGTTCATCGTGAAACTCCCCGTTGTAGACAAGAAAGACTATTATCCTATTGATATCAAGATAACAAAAGTCAATGGCAATGAAAATACGGATGCTGAAAATCAAACAGCGAGTGATGTGAGAATCTTTGACAAAGTGCCAAAACACCGTTCGATTGTAGAAGAATATACCGGCACTTGGTGTGGATTCTGCCCCAGGGGATATGTGGGACTGGCTGCAATGAACCGTCTGCATCCTGACGACTTCATAGCCCTGTCATATCACAACTCCGAATCTTCTGACAATAGTGACCCTATGGAAGTTATGGCAGGTCAGGATTTCCCGAGTAAAATATCAGGTTTCCCTTCTGCATGGATTGACAGAACTTACGAGGTTGATGCCTATGGCGGATTTATCTCAAGTTCAAAAGATCTGGGCATCAATACCATTTGGCAAGCAGCATGCAATATGCTTGCCGAGGCTGATATTGATGTGGAGGCTACAATCAGTGATGACCAGTCAATGGTTACTGCAACGGCAACTTTAAATTTCCCGTTGGAAATAAAAAATGCAAGATACGGAGTTGAATATGTGCTTGTGGCTGACGGACTGACTGGAACGGAAAAAAACTGGAGACAGCATAACTATTATGCCAACGGAAAGCAAGGACGCAACTTTTCTGAGCCGGAATTCCAACAGTTCGTAGATGGTGATGACTATGTGGAGGGACTTGCTTTTGACGATGTGGCTATTGCAACGACACGGCTTACGGGCGACAACCAGTATTTACCGGAAAATATAGAGGAAGACAAAGACTATAAACTTTCTGCTTCATTCAATCTGGCAAAGGTGCGCAATACGCAGAATCAACCGATTATTCAGGATATCAACAAGATAAGGGTAGTGGCTATGCTTGTGGATTATACTGACGGAACCATTGTAAATGCTGCAAAAACTGGCTATTTTGCTGCTGCAAGCGGAATAAGCGGCGTGAATGCAGCTGCTTGCACTAAGGATGCAGAAATATATGATATCTCAGGTAGAAAGCTTTCTGTAATGCAGAAGGGCTTGAACATAATACGAACTGCCGACGGACACACAAACAAAATATTTATAAAATAAATTCGGGAATTAAAATCATTAGCTTATGAAAACTTTTTCGCTTATTATTGCAGCCACACTTGCTTCGGTTGCTTCAATTGCACAAACTCCCGCAAAGGCACAGCCTTGGCAGAAGGAGACAAAACTGAAGTTTACTTCAGCATCAGTTGCCCCATCGTCATACTTGAAGGCTATGGAAAAGGCACCGGAGATGATTACCGACCAACCTGCTGGAAAGCTATACAAAAATATGTATGGCTATGCCGAAGGATTTATCTCGCAGTGGGGAATGATTTATGAGGACAAGAAAGACGGCGTTGCGCGCGACTTCGTCGTTGGCGACGACGGCGCATACTATATGAAAAGCCCTATAAGCTTTCAGCCTACTAACTCTTGGATAAGGGGAGAAAAGACAGAGGGTGACACTATCGTGTTCAAATTGCCACAGCAGATTTATATTCTCGATGACGGATACAATGCCCCGGTGAAATACTATGCAAGCAAGATGAAATATAAGCTTGTTGATGGCGAAAACCAATATGTTATCGACGAGAACTCGCAGGATATGAAATTCCTGTGGCGCAATGATTCGCTCATAAAGGTGAAGGATGAGTCGCTTATAGGTATGACAAGTGAGAAGGGAGACTGGAACGGACTTGGCGACTTGGTAAGCGAGACTACAATAAACCCGTTTGTTAACGAAGCTCCTAAAGACCCGTCGAAGGCAGAGAAGTATATTTTTACTTTCCATCCGTCGGAACGCACTACAACGCAGCGGATATCCAATGTGGTAATAGAGGGAGATGATTTCTATGCCGACAATATCGATTCTAATGTTCCAAAGGCTTGGATTCACGGAAAAATTGCCGATGGCAAGGTTACGTTCAGCGGTGCGCAGTATCTGGGACTTAACGAAGGAGCATCACAGTTCCGTTTCAATTTCCCTGCAAATGTTTATTATGACGAAACGGAATATACTACGGAATACAAAACTCTGTCAAGTGTGTCGTTCGATTATGACAGCGAGACCAAAAGTCTCTCGAATTGTGCATACGGCTTTATGTCGAACTATGGCTATCGCCTGATTGCCATGGAGATGCAGGTGATGATGCAGCCTACGTTTGAGAAATGGAATGGTGTGGTAGCAAAGCCAAAGAATCCTCAAATCATAAATTATCAGCCTGCTACATCTTCATCTGGATGGCTCATCTTCGACTTGCCTCGCAATAATAGTGCCGACAGCTTTATGGATCAGGCAAATGTATATTTCAACGTGTATTTCGACGATGAACTTGTGGTGTTCTATCCTGACCAGTATACTGGGCTTGACAAGGAAATGACCGACGTGCCGATTGACTTTGCCGATAGCCGTTATGACTTCCAGTCGTATGGATCGCAGCATCGTGTGGTGATATATGATTCTGGCTTTAGTCGTGCTGGTGTACAGGCATTCTATCAGGATGGCGACAACCGTTTGTATAGCGACATTGTATGGAGTGATGGCACAGTAACCGGTATCGGTAATGTTTCTTCTGCTGCAATGGCAACTAAGACAAGCTTTGTGGACTTGAGTGGCAGAATGGTAAACAACCCTAAGTCTGGCATATTCATAAAGAGGTCTGTCATGAACGACGGAACTGTAAAGACCGAAAAAATTGTTGTGAAATAAGTTGTTTCGCTACAGAATTTCGAGGATTTCTTGACGAGAAAGGAAGGATGAAATCCAACAAATTATATAAAAAATAAAGCTAAAGATGTGTCCGGATGAAATTAATTTTCAAGGAACACATCTTTAGCTTTTATAGTTTATAGACGATGTTTAGTCGTCCTCTCCGAAGAGCGGATCCTCTGGCATCACCATTACAGGCTTCTGCTCCGAAAGCTTCAGCAGCTTGTCTGAAACGTATTTCTTGTCAACTACCAGGCGGAACATGTATTCGTTGAACCATTCGTTGGTCATGATGAGGCAGCCCTTCTGTCCCCAGGCAGCCCCCCAGCTGTTTTCAACCTTCCATTTCACCGGGTTGCCCTGCTGGTCGAGGTCTACGGCAGCGAGCGTCATGGCATGAGTAGAACCGCTGTCGAAAGTAGAGATGCGCTCAGCTTTGTT
>CAKQDG010000146.1 GCA_934219025.1 uncultured Prevotella sp.
GCATCAAGACTGGATTGCCGAGGTTACAAGCGGCGACTACCAGAAGTATTACGAGATGATGTACGGAAAGAGATAAAGAATTAACGGATTGTTCGGACAGTTTGGACAACTTGGGTAATTGGGACTTTTCGGACTTCTCGGATTCCTCGGACAACTCTGAGTAGTCTGAGTAGTCCGAGCCGTCTGAGACGTCCCCAACAAAACTACTATTAAATATGAAAAAAATACTATTGTTAGGCTCAGGCGAACTCGGCAAGGAATTCGTCATTGCAGCCAAGCGTGCCGGTCAGTATGTTATAGCCTGCGACCGTTATGCCAATGCTCCGGCAATGCAGGTTGCCGATGAGTGTGAAGTGTTCAATATGCTCGACGGTGATGCCCTCGACCGTGTCGTAGAGAAGCATTATCCCGATATCATCGTACCGGAGATTGAAGCTATACGCACAGAACGCCTCTTTGATTACGAGAAAGAAGGCATACAGGTAGTGCCGAGCGCACGTGCCGTAAACTTCACAATGAACCGCAAAGCTATCCGCGACCTTGCTGCCAAGGAGCTCGGACTGCGCACAGCAAAATATTTCTATGCCAAGACGCTCGATGAACTGAAGGAACACTCAAAGGAGATAGGTTTCCCGTGTGTCATCAAACCGCTGATGTCTTCATCAGGTCATGGTCAGAGTGTGGTGAAGAGTGCCGACGAACTCGAGGCTGCCTTCAATGCTGCAATGGAAGGTAGTCGTGGCGATGTGAAAGAGATTATCATCGAGGAATTTATACATTTCGACAGCGAGTTTACTCTCTTGACAGTAACGCAGAAAAACGGACCGACCCTGTTCTGCCCGCCAATCGGCCATGTGCAGAAGGGTGGCGACTACCGCGAGAGCTGGCAGCCGTTCTGCCTTCCTGCCGACGAGCTGAAGAAGGCAGAGGAGATGGCAGAGAAGGTAACAAGTGCTCTGACAGGTGCCGGTATCTGGGGCGTTGAGTTCTTCCTTACAAAGCAGGGCGAGGTGATATTCTCCGAACTCTCTCCGCGTCCTCACGATACGGGTATGGTAACACTCGGACATACGTTGAATCTGAACGAGTTCGAACTTCATTTCCGTGCCGTCATGGGCTTGCCGATTCCGGCAATCCATTTGGAACATGCCGGAGCAAGTGCTGTGGTCTTGGCAAAGGAAGAGGCAGAACACGACCCTGACTATAATATGAACGACGTGTTGAACGAGGACTATACGCGTCTGCGCATTTTCGGTAAGCATGAGCAGCATGTGAACCGTCGTATGGGCGTTGTGCTTTGTTATGGCGACAAGGAAACCGACACCACACCATTGCGCGACAAGGCAAAGCGACTTGCTGCTACAGTGATAAAGTAATTTAGCAAATCTGATATGATCAAGAATCTTCAGTCACTTAGATTTGTGTTCTGTATGCTTATTTTCGTGCTTCATTTCACGGGAATGGTGCATACAGAATACAATTTTGCCTATGGTGGTGATGCAGGAGTTGCGTTCTTCTTTATGTTGAGCGGCTTTGTGTTGTGTATTGGCTATAGTAGAAAAAATGAGAGCAAACGTGTTTCTGTCATTGATTTTTTCCTTGGCAGATTGCGCAAGCTTTATCCTCTTCATTTTGTGTCAATGCTCATTGCTGTTGCCATGTTTTTGCACATTGGCAATACATTCCACATAGATTATTTTGTAGCGCAGTTACTGATGATTCAATCATGGTTTGCATCTACTGACTATATTCTGTATGGCAATCCTGTGTCATGGTTTCTCGGGCCATTGTTCTTGTGTTACGCTTTATTTCCATGGCTATACGGTAATGTGATAAGAAAACCAGCATCCTTTTCCTTCCGTTGCTTGCTTGTAATTTATGTGATAGGATATACAGGCGTACGGTGTATTAGCGCTGCAGACATAGACAATTATCTTTATGCCTTTCCGCCTTTGAGAATTATGGATTTCTTTATAGGAATGATAACCTATCGTTTGTATAAATCCCCGATACTGTCGGATATGCGACAGAGGGTAATAGAGTTGAGCATAAGTAGGGCAACACTTGTTGAATTACTTGTCATTGGCTTATGCTTTTCCACATGGGTAGTTTATCCGTATCTGCCATCTTGGTTTCGTTTTTCTGCTTTGTTCTGGATACCATTCTCAATAACGATATTATGGTTCTCTTTGTCGGATGGAGGCAAGGGGGTATTCTCGAGGTTGTTCCGAAATCGCTCAATGCTGTGGCTCGGAGGTGTAAGTTTTGAAATTTATATGTTGCATATCATTGGTATAATGCTCTGCAATGCTGTATATGGCAAGTTGTTTGGATATGATAATATGAATTTGCCGGTATTGTTTGCCTTTGCCGTCATTACTACGGTGATGCTCTCAGCTTTGGCAAAAAAAATTGAAAAAGAAATTTTCTGTAAGTTGGTTGATAAGAAAAAGATAGAAGTCAAATGAATGTTTCTGATACAAAAATAACTGTGCTTCCAAGAATTGGAGACCATCGTGGTAACCTTTCTGTTGCAGAAGAATATAGTGAAGTTCCTTTCTGCATAAAGAGGGCGTTTTGGATGTATGGCATACCTGAAGGAAAAGGTCGCGGAGGGCATGCACATAAGACGTTGAAGCAGTTTGTTATTTCCATCAGTGGCAGTTTTCGTGTTACGCTTGATGATGGAAAGGAAAAAAAGGAATTTTTGCTCGACAGTCCAGACAAAGGTTTGCTGATAGACACAGGTATTTGGGCAGATCTTACAGATTTCTCTCGGGATGCGGTATGTCTTGTTCTCGCCTCTGACGTTTTCAAGGAAGAGGATTACCTTGGCACGTATAAGGAATTTACAGACTTTTTGGCAAGTAAGAAATGAATAAAGTTATGACTTTAACAGAGAAGACAGCAGAAGAGTATGAGGCTTTATTTCCACCGCAACATGTGTATAATGGAGTGTCTTTTGCAGAGCTGAATGCATCGAAGACTGAAAAAATGCATTATATTGAATTTGCTGACAGCAAATCGCGTTTTGGCATCATACTTGGTGAACGGGGAGGAATATTGCGTTCGCCGTTTTCCGCTCCATTCGGTGGCTTCTCACAGCGTGCCGGTCAGAGCTTGCAGAATATGGAGACAGCTGTGAAATTGCTTGTGGACTATGCCGCTGAACGCCAAAAGGGAATAATGATAACACTGCCACCATTGTTTTATGATGAGTGTCAATTGTCGAAATGGGTAAGTGTGTTGTTGCGTGCCGGTTTCAGACCTACTGTAGACTTGAATTATCATTTTGATATATCGCGCTTTGCAAATTATCGTGCAATAATAGACCGCAGTGCACGAAACCATCTCAACCGCTCACTGAAGTCGGGCTTCAGGCTTTTGCAGCTCAACAGCGCCAGCCGTGATGATGTGTTGCGAGCCTATGATGTGATTCGCCGTAACCGCGAAGAGCGTGGCTATCCGTTGCGTATGACATTCGAACAGGTATGGCAGACGGTGAGCCGTGTTGTGAAAGCCGATTTTTTTGTTCTCGAACATGAAGGCGATGATGTTGCGGCAGCACAGATTTTTCATGTTGCCCCAGGTATAGCCCAGGTAATATATTGGGGAGATATCCGTGAGTATTCCGACTTGCGCCCGATGAACTATCTCACTTATGCCGTGTTTGAGCATTATTATGAGCAGGGATTGAATATTCTCGATATCGGGCCGTCCACCGAGGATGGCATCCCGAATTATGGTTTGTGTGAATTCAAGGAAGACACGGGCTGTGAGGCAACATTGAAGTATAGGTTTGTTCTGGATTAGGAATTATGGATAAGAGATTAGAGATTAAGGATTAGGGCTTGTGTGATACACCCTATACGACTTTATTTTGCAGTCTCACTAAAGACATAATAAAATATAGGTATATATATTTATGATAAAATATTTAGAACTGAAAAAGATAACGACACTGCATGCTGCCGAGATACAGCAGACAGTGGAGCATGTTGTCAGTGGCGGATGGTATCTGCAGGGCGAGGCAACCCATAGCTTTGAGCAGCACTATGCCCAATATATCGGTACTGCCCATTGCGTAGGCTGCGGCAACGGACTTGATGCCTTGACGCTAATCCTCAGAGCTTATATCGAGATGGGGGTGATGCAACCGGGCGACGAAGTTATCGTGCCGGCAAATACTTATATAGCCTCGATACTTGCCATAACGGAAA
>CAKQDG010000147.1 GCA_934219025.1 uncultured Prevotella sp.
TCCTAATGATGTTTATATTGTGCTTGCAGTATAATTATGCTGGACATTTGGACAGGAGGGACAACACAAAATTGATAGAATATTTAAAGACTGTCTGTAATGATAAACTCGGTGAGTATGATTATTATCAAGGTAGCAAAATGGTCAAAATAGGTTTTTATGATTACAGCTATTTTTTTGTTGACATGCAGCCAGGTGCAGGTTGGGAACACCCCTGCAAACATTTGTATTGTAGAGCAGCATCTCCTCTATTTTCGGCCGATACCCTTATCGTCTATGACGGAATGCGCCCTTTGCCCAATGCAGATTTGATACCTCTTTCCGTAAAGGACCGTTACGGTGCTAAGTCAAAGTTGAAGGCAAAGGTTGCAAAACTTCAGGTAAATGCTGGAAATCAGAATAAGTTTTCCGGTAACACCTACGCCGTGATTCTCAGCGGTGGTATGAACAAGGATGCCAATGAAGAGCGTTATTGGAATGATTGCTCTTTCCTTTATCAGACCTTGCGCAACCATTACAATATATCCAGGAAAAACATAAAAGTGATAATGGCAGACGGAACAGATCCTGCTGCAGATATGAAAACAGTGGACAATGAATACATTTCCTCTCCCCTTGACCTTGACGGCGATGGTACATCAGATATTGACTATGCAGCGACCAGAGAAAACGTGACAAGCGTTATAAAAGAACTCTCTTCAAAAATGACCGACAAAGACCATCTGCTTCTGTTTGTCGTAGACCATGGTGGCTATGACAAGCAGAAGCAGCAGTCGTACATATGTCTGTGGGGTGATGCAAAGCTGTATCCCGATGAACTTAACGACTGTCTTAAAGCCGGCGATGCCGGATATGTTAGCATAGTAATGGGACAATGCCATTCCGGTGGTTTCGTTGAAGCCTTGAAAGGCAACAACCGTGTCATAGCCACAGCCTGTGCCGAGAACGAATTGTCTTTTGGCAATGAAGATATTCCGTTTGACGAGTTTGTCTATCGTTTGACATCAGCCTTAAACGGATATGATGCCGAGGGGAACAAAGTGGCAGAAGTGCAAAACGCTCACGGCTTTACAACAATTACTGATGCTGCAAGATATGCCCAAAAGCAAGATATGTACACAGACGGCAAGTTTCCCTATGCAGAAGAAACGCCACAATTAAGTTGGCTCACCAATTCTACCGCCGAAGACCTCGCACTTGATACCATACCGCCTACGGTATATCTTTGCATCACTGAAGGAAGTTCATCAAAGCCCCTTTCATTTAGTAGATATCCCAAAGAAAAATTTGTTGCAGCCGGTCAGTATTTTTGGAATAGCTCTGATATATGGCTTAGAAATCAAGACGATGGAATAGAAAATCAGAAACATGAAAATCCAGACATTTCCGAAAGCAAACGGGATTTTTATGTTTATACTAAGGTAAGGAACAAAGGAGTGAAACCTTATTCGGGTAAAGGCTGGTCGCTTGCTTCATGGTGGGCTGAGTCATCAGTTATTATTACGAGAGACGTGTGGCAAGCAAAATATGTAAATTCAAAGGATATGCCTGACAAATCGACGATGAATATATCGAAGAACCGATTGCGCCGGGTGATTCTATTGTGATTGGATATAAAGGTAAGATAGACAATAAGAATTTCAAGAAAATGAATCCTGGTAAAAAGCATATCTGTCTTTTGTCATGTGTTTTCGAGAACGAAGCCCCGTCTGTTATGGACGGGAATGATGACGACTATGTATTGTCGGTATGGAATACGGACAGAATGGCACAGTGCAACCGCATAAATGTAGATATGAAGGCGGTTGATAATGCTGATTTTGATATTATTTTCTTTGACCCCAGCAAGGTTGCCACATCATATACTATAGCATTGGATGCATCAGGAGGAAGTGAATCAACCATGAATAAGGTTCGCATGAAGATGGCTTTGCCTCAGAATCAGATGCAGGCATGGAAGGAAAACGGTGCAAAATGTATAGATGTAAAATTTGACAATAATGGCGACAACACTATATTGTTGAGTAGCGACACCTCTGTTGTTGCTGATATTAGTACAATACCGATGAAGAAGGAAAAATTGTCGTTCCGTTTCAACAGACTTGCCAAGGAAAGCGTATCGGAAACTTGTTACCGACAGATAAATGTCGCTGCATTTAATACGGAAACAGGACAATGCCTCGGAGGGGAAACCTTTGTCGTAGAACTTTCACCGCGACAGGCAATAACTCCAGAAATCAAGAAAGAATTAAATGCAGACGGCACGTATACTTTGACTGCAGCGAATATAACAGAAGATGTTGCTTACGAGTGGTATGATGAACAGGGAAATGTGATTGGCACAGGACGTTCTGTTACGGTTCCTGCCAATTCTTCCAATATAGAATATACTGTTGAGGTTACGGCAAAGTCAGATGCTGCAATAAGTAATGCTACAATGACTGTTGAAAGAATACCACTGATAAGTGGTATAGAAGCGACCACTGATGGCGCGAGGGTCAATTTCTCTGCTCCAATGAAAAAAGGCACAACGGCAAGAGTATTGTCAGCAACGGATAATAACCAGAATTACGAATATACTCTTGACAATAATGCAAGAAGTAGCTTCCTCCCTATGTCGCAATCTTCAACTGGTATATATCAGTTGATGCTTGTAGAAGAAGGAAAAGTGATAGAAACGAGAAAATTTATAAAATAAAACTGGAATAATCCCGGTGTATTTGAATTTATCATTACTTTTGTAGACAAAGAAAAATTAGAATCAACATTATTATAGGAGATACGACTATGAAAAAGTACTTGTTCACATCCCTGTTGTTTGTATTGTCAGCTCTTGTGGCAAATGGCAAAAACGTGAAGACATTTAATATTGAATATACGGATGGTGCGAATAAACTGTCGGAGCTGATATCCGAAGAAGAAAAATATTCTGTCGATTCAATCTGCATCTCTGGTTATTTCGATGAGACAAATTTTGCTTTCCTCCGTGATTGCACGATAAACGGTAATCTGCGAGGTATAGATATGAGCGGGGCAGAAGTATATGAGATACCGTCTTTATTGTTTGGAAACACACAGGCTAATAGTCCAGCAAGAGATGCAAGTGTAGCCGGTAATTTGTCAAAGCTTCAGTATATACGTCTTCCCCAAACACTCCAGCGTATAGGCTACCGTGCATTCAGTAATTCAGATCTTCGAAGTATAACGATACCGAAAGTCTATGAAATAAAAGCTGAGGCATTTTCTCATTGCGTAAATCTTCGTGAAGTAACAATGAACTCATACAACCCTCCGCGCACGGAAGTAGGTAGTGCTTTCATCAATATATCTTCCGATGCCGTGTTGAATGTTCCCACAGGTGCCCTTGCCGCATATTCCTCTTCTGCAGCCTATTCGGATTTCAGGGAAATACGTGAACAGACGGGGCTATATAATATCCGTGGCTATTATGTGGAGGGTAAACCGCTGCAGGACTTGATGGGAGCAGATATGCTGAATGTAGACTCCGTCAGTATTGGCGGAAGGCTGACAGCAGATGATATTCAGACCCTCTCGGATAACGTTACTAAAGGCAGACTCAGCGGAATAGATCTGACAAATTGTGTATTGCCCGACAATGAAGTGCCGGAAGCAGCTTTCGCCAACTCTTCATCTTCGGGAGCATGGCAGGTACACCTTAACTATATAAAACTTCCTCAAGGGGTAACACGCCTTGGTATCGATGCCTTTTCCGGCTCTTTCTTTTATGCGCTGAACATGCCTTCAACAGTGCGCTCCATAGGCAGATGTTGTTTTGAGAATGCAACTGTAAACGGTGACTTTGTCGTTCCTGAAGGCGTTGAGAAAATAGAGAAATTAGCATTAAACGGTATGACAGTAACCGGAGATGTATACCTGCCGTCCACCCTGAATAAAGTTGAGAACAAATGTCTTGCCATAGACCTTGGTTCAGATGACCGGAATAAGCCCAGAGGGTTTTACTGCAATCGTATGACACCGCCGGATTATGTATCAGATGATGTTGCAGGTTACGGGAAACTGTTTTCTAATAATTTGCCGAGTGCAACGAACTGGACATTGTATGTACCCAAAGGCGCAAAAGAAGCATTTGCTGCCAACAGAACATGGGGACAATTCCCCAACATCGTTGAAACCCCAAAACTTGACGGCGGCACGAGCGGCATA
>CAKQDG010000148.1 GCA_934219025.1 uncultured Prevotella sp.
GCGCCTGTAGCTCAGTTGGTAGAGCATCTGACTCTTAATCAGAGGGTCCAGGGTTCGAACCCCTGCAGACGTACAAGCAAAAGCGGAGCACTTGATTTAAGTCTCCGCTTTTTTATTTACACTATAACATTCAATCAGCATGGGAAATACGGCAAACAGACACAATCTGGAAATAAACAAGGATTGGGATTTGGCTTGGCACATAATAAATGATACGGACACCAACTTGTTTCTTACAGGCAAGGCAGGAACCGGGAAAACAACTTTTCTGCGCTATCTGAAGGAAAATACAGACAAGCGACTGGTTGTGCTTGCACCAACTGGAATTGCCGCAATCAATGCCCATGGCGTTACCATACATTCTTTCTTTCAGCTTCCGTTCTCGCCTTTTATCCCGGAGATGACAACGGAAACAAAGTCACGCTACCGATTCAGCAAGGAAAAGCTAAAGATAATACGCGCGGCAGACTTGATAGTGATCGACGAGATAAGTATGGTGAGAGCTGATTTGCTCGATGCAATAGACGACTCGCTGAGAAGAATACGCCATAACAACATTCCTTTTGGTGGCGTGCAACTGTTGCTGATTGGAGATTTGCAGCAACTTGCACCCGTGGTGAAAGACAACGAATGGGAGCTCCTGGGCAAATACTACGGTTCGCCGTATTTCTTTGACAGTATCGCATTGGGGAAGACTCCGTATGTTACAGTAGAACTGAAAAAAGTGTTCAGACAAGACGACGGGCACTTTATAAACATATTGAACAGGATACGTTGCAACGATGCCGACCAGACGGTAATCGACGAGCTTAACAAAAGGTACATTCCCAATTTCAAGCCAAGGCGCGAGGACGGATACATCCAGCTCACCACACACAACGCTCTGGCACAAGGCATAAACGAGAGGGAACTTTCTGCCATAAACGGAAATTCATTTTGCTACGACGCCAAAGTGGAGGGAAACTTCCCTGAACTCTCCTACCCTACGGACAAGAGGCTTACACTAAAAAAGGGTGCTCAGATAATGTTTGTGAAAAACGACACCTCTGAGCAGCATCTTTACTATAACGGCATGATAGGCGAAATCATAGCCATCAACGACAATGGGTTTACCGTGCGCTCCAAAGACAACGGCACAAACATCGAAGTGGTGCAGGAAAAATGGCAGAACTGCAAATACAGTATTGACGAACAGACTAAAGAGATTGTGGAAGAAGTGGAAGGCGTGTTCATGCAGTATCCAGTAAAACTGGCATGGGCAATTACAATCCACAAGAGTCAGGGACTGACGTTCAGCAAGGCTATAATCGACGTGCACGGCTCTTTTGCTCACGGCCAGACATATGTAGCACTGAGCCGCTGCAAAACGCTTGAAGGAATAGTGCTAAGTTCGCCGATTCAATCCTCGGCAATCATATGCGACGAAAAAATCAACGGATTTACAGAGAACATGCTTTCAAAACGGATTGAAAAGGCAGACCTCGATATGATGCACAGAAAATATTTGCTTCATCTCATAACTTCTCTGTTCGACTTTACTTCAATATTCATTTCACTGGGAAGTCTGCAACGCTTGCTCGACGAGCATCTCTATAGGGCTTATCCGCAGTTGCTGGATGAATACAAGAAAGAATACGGCGACTTTGAGGAGAAGGTTGTGAAAGTTTCGCTTGCTTTCAAACAGCAATACGAAAGGATGTTGAACGACAGCAATGACGGCATCAGTAGCTATCTGCAGGAAAGGATAACAAAGGGGGCAAAGTATTTCCTGCAGATGCTCCTTCCGCTGAAGCAGCTTTATGCAAAGACCGACATACCCACAAATAACAAGCAGATAAGCAAACAGGCTGAAAATGCAAAGGGAAACTTGTATGACGCAATGAAAATGAAAACGTGCTTGCTTGAATTTGCAGCAGGTAATCCGTTTACGTCAGAAGGCATCCTTCTGGCAAAGGCTGACTTTATGCTTGGCGGCGAAACAAAGGCAAAGAGAGAAAGGAAACAAAGAAAAGCGGCAGAGGCCACAGTGTCTGACGTAAACGCTCACCCCGTATTGCTGGCGGAACTGATAAAGTGGCGCACAGAAAAGATGAAAGAAGAAAATATGCCGGCATATTGTATTCTGACACAGAAGGCTGTTGTCGGTATATCAAATCTCTTGCCTACCGACTGCGAGATGCTAATGCAGATTCCCGGCATAGGAAAAGCTAAGACTGACAAATACGGAGAGGAACTTATCGGGATTGTAAAGCGGTTTTTGAAAGAACAAAAATAGAAAAATGAGCGTCTGTCTTTGCAGCGCTCATTTTTTTATTATTCCCACAAGTCAGGATCTTTTAACACTGGCAATGATATTCTGTATTTCACCGCCAACAACCTTACGATGACAACGGAAATGAACGATACAATAACCGTTATCTCCAGTCCTACACCAAGAAAATCGAGAATCTGATAAACTATTCCGCCTATTATGCATGCCACTGCATATATCTCCTTTCGGAAAATCAACGGAACTTCGTTCACAAAGACATCTCTCAACACACCACCGGCAGCTCCTGTTATGCACCCCATAATTATTGCCACCCAAAAGGGAAAACCGGCAATGAGCGTTTTCTGTATTCCCGCAATAGTGAAGAGTGCAAGACCGAGGGTGTCAAACAGAAACCATGTTTTGCTCAACCGCGTGAAGAGTTTCTTCAGTACAACAAAAGTGAGCAATGCTGCTGCCGTACAGATTAGATATATGGAATTTGTCATCCAAAACGGCACTTGCCCAAGCATAACATCGCGAATCGTTCCTCCGCCGATGGCTGTGGCAAGTCCCACTACATATCCTCCAAACCAGTCGAAGTTTTTTGACGAAGCCGACCGTATGCCCGATATGGCAAAAGCAAAAGTGCCGAGGAATTCTATCACAAACTGTATTGAATCCATCAGTTCACCACGTTTCTCAGATTATTGTCAAGATATGCCTTGACGTTCTCAACAGCAATTTTCATCAGTCTTTTTCTGGCGTCAAATGTAGCCCATGCCACATGTGGCGTGATGAACGCATTTGGCTCCTTGAAAAGCGGATTGTCGTGTGCTGGCGGTTCCTGACACATCACATCCGCACCATAAGCAGCCAACTGACCAGAATGAAGAGCCTCGGCAACATCCGCTTCGTTTACGAGTGGACCTCTGCCTGTGTTTATAATGATGGATCCGCGTTTCATCATTTCGATAGTATTCTTGTTTACAATCTCTTTAGTATCCGGAGTGAGCGGACAATGAAGTGAAAGGATGTCGCAAACGCCAAGCAGCCCCTTGAATGTAGTTTTCTGTATTCCTTCAGGCAAACTGGCAGAGCTCTTGCTCGTTGCTGCATACACTTCCATTCCGAACATGCGGGCAATACGTGCCACTTTCATTCCGATGTTTCCCAGTCCCATGATACCGAGCGTTAGTCCCGACAACTCAGGCAATGGCGTGTCCCAATAACAAAAGTCATCGCTTGCAGCCCATTTCCCCTCTCTGTTCTCCCTGGCATAATGAGCCACACGGTTTGTGATATTCAGGATATGGGCAAATGTCATCTGCACCACGCTGTCCGTGCTGTATGCCGGTATGTTTGTTACCGCAATGCCTCTTTCCTTTGCTGCAACAGTATCAACTACGTTATATCCCGTGGCAAGGACACCGACATATTTCAGATTCGGAAGTTTGCTCATAACATCTTCAGAGATTACCACCTTGTTCGTAAGGACTATCTCTGCATCCGCAATTCTATCAACAATTTCATTTGGTGCAGTGCGGTCATATACTTTTAAATCTCCAAGTTCTTCAAGAGATTTCCACGACAAGTCTCCGGGATTCATCCCATAACCGTCTAAAACTACTATCTTCATTCTTTATATTTTTTTATTATGCTATATTTCTTTTATGCAAAGTTACATCTATTTTGTACATGAACAAAGAAAATATTTCTATATAACAAAAATTTCACAGTCGTTTCTTTTTACATAATGTAATTCAATTTGATTGTCTTAATATTTTGAAATATACTTGTAGAGTCATTTTTTTGCATTACCTTTGCATAAGATAAGCTGCATCTCGGGATAAGAAATGAATAGAATTCATTTCGTTCTCCTCTCGAT
>CAKQDG010000149.1 GCA_934219025.1 uncultured Prevotella sp.
TGGCTTTTCCGATACTTTGGAAGAAGTTGGCAATAACCATCTGCGAACCGACAAGGATGAACGAAGCCATCATGATGCGCAGTCCGTTCACCGACAGAGCGATAAGCTGCTGATCGGTAGTAAAGAGCCTTGCACAAGGTTCCGGCAAGAATTCAGCCACGAGGAATCCTGTGGAAGTGATACACGTACCGGCAATGACGGCGAGTTTCAGCACCCTCATAAGTCGGTCGAGCTTCTGAGCCCCGTAGTTGTATCCGGCGATAGGCTGCATGCCCTGGTTGAGTCCCATGTTCACCATTACGAAGATGAAGCAAACCTTGTTGGCGATGCCGTAAGCACCCACGGCGAGGTCGCCGCTATATTCCAAAAGTCCCTTGTTTATAAAGATAACCACAATACAAGCGCATACGTTCATTGAGAACGGTGACATGCCGATGGCGAGAATATTCTTCACGATATCCCTCTTCGGTCTGTAAATGCCGCGCTCAAGATGCAACAGTTCGTTCTTATTGGCAAAGATGCGCATCTGCCAGATGAGGGCAAGTATCTGAGAGAGGATTGTGGCGTAAGCCGCACCCTGTATACCCATGTGCATAGGGTAGATAAAAATCGGGTCGAGTATGGTGTTGAGCACGACGGTAAAAATCGTGGCATACATCGCCTGTCGCGGTTTTCCGGCAGCGCGGAGCACGGCATTCATTCCGAAATACATGTGAGAGAAGACATTTCCAAGCAGTACGATAATCATATAGTCGCGAGCATAAGGAATCGTCTGTTCGCTTGCACCGAAGAAATAGAGAATAGGATCAAGGAAGATTAGCGATATGATACTGAACGCAATACCGATAATAAGGTTGAGCGTAACGGTATTTCCGAGCACACGCTGAGCGGTTTTGTAATCCTTCTGCCCGAGTTTCACCGAGATACACGTTGATGCTCCCACTCCCACTCCTGCACCGAAAGCGGCAGCAAGGTTCATGAAAGGGAAAGTAAGGGCAAGTCCGCTGATAGCCATCGGACCGACTCCTTGTCCGATGAAGATACTGTCCACCATATTATATAATGATGAAGCAGTCATAGCTATTATAGCCGGCAGAGAATACTGCATGAGCAGTTTGCCAATTGGTTTTGTTCCTAATTCTAATGTTGCTTTATTGTTCATTGCTGTTGTTATTTGATGGGAGGACTGGGAGATATAGGACTAATATGAAAATAGGACCTATAGGACTGATAAGACTAATAGGACTAATAAGGCCATAGACCAGAAAATCCTTTATTCTATCAAGAATATGTCATCGCTGTCAGTGTTGCTTTCCTCCTGAGGCTTTGGCTTCGGTGGATTCTTCAGATTGCCCTTCTCGTCAAACATGCCGTATGTTGTGCGAAGCACTATAAACTCCGTCCGACGGTTGAGCTGATTGCAAATTTCCTGTTTCTCCTTGTCAAGTTTCTTTATGAAATCCTCTGTCAACACATCGCCCTCCTTGAGCCATGAGTATTTCTCCGTGAGTTTCTTTCGGATCGTCTTCGGCTTGAGCTTGCCATAGCCTACAGGAGTAAGGCGGTCTGCCTTTATTCCCTTTGCGATAAGATAGCGCACAACGGCCTCTGCCCTTCGCTGCGAAAGCGTCTTGTTGTAAGCCTCACTGCCTTTATAGTCGGTATGGGCACTAAGTTCGATTGTAACGTTAGGATTCTCGTTGAGCAACTTCACGAGTTCGTCGAGAGCCGTTTCGGACTCCTTGCGGAGCGAATACTTGTCGAAGTCGTAGAAGATATTGTCGATAAGCACCGGCACGCGGATAGACGCGAGCGGGAACTGCAACACGTGGTCTTCCGACTCCTTCGATGGTTTGATGCTAATTTCCTCCTTATGATTGAGGAATCCCTTGCAAGTGGCGAGCAACAGATAGTCTACGCCCGGCTGCACGACCTCGGTAAAGGAGCCGTCGCTCTTAACGCTCACGGTTTTGTTAGTACCATCGTTGCCCACGATATACACCTGGGCGGCAGGCAGTTCGTAGCCTTCCATTTCGTATACCCATCCCGTAATAGTCTGCACGATTTCCGGTTTTTCAAAGCTGTAGATATGATCCCATCCCCTTCCGTCGCCGCGGTTAGACGAGAAGAATCCTCGGTTGTGAGCGCCCTCGAAAGTCATTCCGAAGTCATCTGCCTGAGAATTAAGCGGATAGCCGGGATGCTCAAGAACAACCTTTTTCTTCGTTTTGTCGTATTTGGCGATAAAGATGTCGAGACCGCCGAGTCCCGGATGGCCGTTGCTTGAGAAGTAGAGGTCGCCGTTCGGCCGGAAAGTAGGAAACATCTCGTCGCCCGGCGTATTAATCGGTTCGCCGAGATTCTCCACCCCACCGAGTCCGGCAGCCGTAATCCTGACTCTCCAGATATCGAGACCGCCCTTTCCTCCCGGCATATCGGATGCGAAATACAGCCACTCGCCATCCGGCGAAACGGCAGGATGTGCGAAGCTTGAGAGCGTATCTCGCGTAATATCCAGCTTAGTAACCTTGCTCCATGCAGCATCCGAGCGGTTTGAAGTAACGATGGTGGCATATCTGGGATAAGAGGGGTCGCTGACGCACTGCGTGAGATACATCACGCGCTGGTCTGGCGAGAAGCAGCAAGCCCCCTCGTCATATTCGGTGTTCAGTCCAGAAGTAATCTGTTGAGGTCTTCCCCATTTTCCCTTTTCATCTTTTTGGGCATAGAAGATATCCCCGTTTTTGGTTCCGGTGATGCCGCTCAGTTCATCCCCTTCCGCCTCATTGCGTGTGGATGAGAAATAGAGTTGGTCATACTGGTCGCCGCAGAACATCGGCGAATAGTCGGCACGCCTTGAATTGAAGAGTTCCATTTTCTTCACGATATACTGAGAGCCTTTAGCCTTGAAGTCCTTAGCCGTGAGAGCCGAATGCAGTCCGTCTTTAGCCAATTCGTTTCCAGGCATAGAGTCGAGCACGAGTCGGAACTGCTGTTCAGCCTCCTTATAGTTGCCGTCTTTCAGCAGCGCACGTGCGAATGCGAGATGAGTGTCCAGGCTATCAGCCTTGTAGCGGATGGCATTGCGATAGGCAGCGATAGCCTTTTGGTTGAAATTGATGCGGTTGTAGCAGAGAGCCATTTTTGCTGCATATTTTCCCCGCAGCGCCTTGTCTTTAGGCTTCGTGGCGCTATACGCTTTTTTGTATTGAGCAGCGGCATCATAGTATTCGCCGAGAGCAAGGAATTTCTCTCCCTTCTTGAAGCTGCGCTCGGCGCCGCATCCCACGAGCAATACTGCCGCCATCAGCAGTATCCATATGCGCATGTATGTTTTATTGTCATTCTTCATTACAAGATTCTATCACTTTCTTTCAATAACCCGTTTTTCGCCGTTTTATTGTGCGAATGGCATGCGGAATGTGCATCCTTCCTTCCATCGGCTGCATCCGTAGGCGGTTTTACCCTTTATTATTGTGCCCTTGCCGCATAGCGGACAGGGGGCACCGGGGATAATAGGCTGGGAGAGCTGGGATTTTTGGGAGGACTGGGAGGACTGAGATTTCTGGGAGAGCTGAGAGTTTTGAGAGGACTGAGAACTTGCAGTCTTCGGTTTCTTGGCGGGAGCCTTCTTCCGTTTTTTCTTCAGATCCTCCTCCGTGAGAATCGTAACCCGTCGGTTACTGTTGTCGGCAAGCACATCATGCACGATGGCATTAATCTGTTCTTTCAGTTCGGTGATAAACTGCGCCGGGTCGTAAGTCTTATGCTCGATGTCGCGCAGTTTTTTCTCCCAAATACCCGTCAGTTCACAGCTTTTCAGCAGTTCCTCCTTGATAAGGTCGATAAGTTCGATGCCCGTAGCCGTAGCCACAAGATTCTTTCGCTCCCTTCGGATATAATGCCGCTTGAAGAGCGTTTCGATGATGCCGGCACGCGACGACGGTCGCCCGATGCCGTTCTCCTTTAGAGCAGCTCGCAGCTCCTCGTTGTCCACGAATTTTCCTGCCGTTTCCATAGCCCTGAGCAGTGTAGCCTCGGTATAGAATTTCG
>CAKQDG010000150.1 GCA_934219025.1 uncultured Prevotella sp.
TCTCCGGAGCCTCGTGAGCCACCATGCGCAGCAGTTCGGCAAACGACACACCGCCCTCGATGCGCTTTCCGGCAGGTGTCAGTCCGTAGCTGTTCACGTTCTGCCCAAGGAGCGTAACCTCCTTGAATCCGCGGTCGCGCAAGTCTCTCACCTCCTTCAGTATGCTCTCCACATCTCGCGAGCGCTCCCTTCCGCGGGTGTACGGCACGATGCAGTAGTGGCAGAAGTTGTTGCATCCGCGCATGATGCTGACGAATCCGCTCACCTTGCTTCCGCCGATGCGCTGCGGCACGATGTCGCGGTAGGTCTCCGTGGTAGATAGTTCGATGTTCATGGCGTTGCCGCCGTTCTCGCATTGGGCGATGAGGTCGGGCAGGGTGAGATACCCGTCAGGACCGCACACCAGGTTGGCGTGGTGGTTTTCGATGAGGTCATCCTTCACTCTTTCCGCCATGCACCCGAGCACGCCGAGAATGAGTTTGCGCCCCTTTTTCTGTTCGGCATGGAGCGTTTCGAGCCTGTTGTATATTTTGTTTTCTGCATTCTCTCTGATGCTGCAAGTGTTCAGCAAGATAGCATCAGCATCGCTTTCGTTTTCGCACAATTCGTATCCGGCCATCTGCATTACAGAGGCCACCACTTCGCTGTCTGCCACGTTCATCTGGCATCCGTAAGTCTCTATGAAGAGTTTTTTCATTATTCCTTTTTATATGTATAGTTTGGGTGCGAAATTACTAAATTAATATGGTATATGCAAAAATCGTGGCGGATTTCGGGAAATATGGACTTGTTTACGGAGTGAAATTATTAAAATATGTTATTAAACAGGGATTGGATGTAGTAAAAAGTGAGGTTTCTTCGTATTGTTATCGTAAAATATCTACTTTTGTATGAGCTTTGCAGCAATACGGAGCAAGATTAATGTCGTTTGCATCAATATGCATGCGGCAGAGAGAAACGGAAAATTATATTTACTTAACAATAAAGACAAATGAAGATCAGAAAACTTTTTGTGTTTGCATTTGTGGCATTTGCCAGTGTTGTGTCGGTACACGCACAGCAGGCTAACCCCATGATGCAGCCATTGCCAATGGATCCGGCCGTGAAGACCGGAAAACTGGCAAACGGGCTCACTTACTACGTGCGCCACAACGGTTATCCGGAGAAGCGCGTAAACTTCTACATTGCCCAGCGCGTGGGTTCCATCCAGGAGGAAGAGAACCAGCGCGGACTTGCCCACTTCCTTGAGCACATGTGCTTCAACGGAACAAAGAATTTCCCGGGCAACGGCGTTATAGAATACACACGCTCGCTGGGAGTGCAGTTTGGAGGCGACCTGAATGCCTACACTTCAATCGACCAGACTGTGTATAACATCAACAACGTGCCGACCACACGCGGCACGGCAGCCCTCGACTCCTGTCTGCTCATCCTGAAAGACTGGAGCCACGACCTGACCCTCGACCCGAAGGAGATAGACCAGGAGCGCGGCGTTATCCACGAAGAGTGGCGCCTGCGCACATCGGCAAGCAGCCGTATGTTTGAGCGCAATCTGGAGAAGCTCTATCCGGGCAGCAAATACGGCAAGCGCTATCCAATCGGACTGATGTCTGTCGTAGACAACTTCAAGCCAAAGGCTCTGCGCGACTACTACGAGAAGTGGTATCACCCCACAAACCAGGCAATCATCGTTGTGGGCGACATCGACGTAGACCGCACCGTGGCAAAAATCAAGGAGATGTTCTCTGACATCAAAAATCCGGAGAACCCTGCACCTATCGTAGACGAACAGGTGCCCGACAATGCCGAGCCAATCATCATCGTGGACAAGGACAAGGAGGAGCAGCAGAACAGCATCGAGATTATGTTCAAGTCGGAGAGCACTCCAGAGAAGGAGAAGTCATACCTGCCATACCTGCTTGAAGACTACATCAAGGATTTGGCAAGCTCCATGATAAATGCCCGCTTCCAGGAAGAGGCTCAGAAGCCGGAAGCTCCTTATACTATGGCAGCCGGATATGCCGGCAACTACATCTTTGCCAAGACAAAAGACGCTTTCACCTTCTATGCAATGCCAAAGGACGGCAAGACAGAGGAAGCGCTGAAGGCTCTGACCCGCGAGGCAAGACGTGCCGTGGAGTATGGCTTCACTGCAACAGAGTATGAGCGCGCCAAGGCTGACTACCTGAGCAGTCTGGAGAAGCAGTACACCAACCGCGACAAGATAAACAACGACGTGTTTGGCCGTGCATGCGCAAGCAACTATCTGGAAAACGAGCCGCTCATGTCTATCGAGCAGGAGTATCAGATGATGCAGCAGCTCGCCCCGATGCTCCCGGTGGAGATGATAAACGAGGCAATGAAGGAGCTTATCTGCGTGGGCGACTCTAATGTTGTGATTTATGACACCAACACCGAGAAGGAAGGTGCCGTTTATCCTACAGAAGCCGGACTGAAGAAGGCTTACGATGAGGCTCGCGCCGAAAAGGTTGAGGCATACGTGGACAACGTGAAGCAGGAGCCGCTCATCGCCAACTTGCCAAAGGCCGGAAAAATCGTTTCGGAGAAGGAAAGCAGCAAGTTCGGCTACAAGGAGCTCACACTGAGCAACGGCGCCCGCGTTCTCCTGAAGAAGACAAACCTGAAAGAGGGCGAGGTGCTGATGAACGCTTCGTCAAAGGGCGGCGCTTCGCTCTACGGACTGAACGACAAGATAAACACCGAGATGTTCGACGCCGTAATCGGCTACAGCGGACTGGGCAACTTCAGCAGCACAGAGCTGCAGAAAGCACTTGCCGGCAAGAATGCCAACGTGGACCTTCATCTTGCAAACCTGCACGAATACACTTCGGGCAGCTGCACACCGAAGGACATGGAGACAATGTTCCAGATGAACTACCTCTACTTCACAAGCATCAAGAAAGACGAGCAGGCTTTCAACACCCTCATCAACCAGTATAAGATGGCGCTGAAGAACAAGTCGCTCTCGCCTGAGAGTGCCCTTCAGGACTCGCTCACATATACTCTGCATGCCCACAACCCTCGCTACACCTCTCTTGAGGAGAAGGATATGGACAAGGTGGACTACGACCGCATCCTGCAGATTGCAAAGGAGCGCACGGCAAATGCTGCCGACTTTACATTCACCATCGTGGGTAACTTCGACGAGGCTCTCGTGCGCAAGTACATCGAGCAGTATATCGCTTCGCTGCCTTCAGTGAAGAAAGGCAAGAAGTATGTTCACGAAAGCTGGAAGCCTTTCTCTGTATACGCCAAGGGCGAGAACGACAACACGTTCTACCGCAAGCAGGAGACCCCGAAGTCGAACATCTACATGTTCTGGTATAACAACGACACTCCATACTCTCTCGACAACTCCATCAAGGCAGACGCTGCCGGACAGGTGCTCGACATGGTATACCTGAAGACCATCCGCGAGGAGCAGAGCGCAGCATACTCTGCAAGCGCAGGCGGATTCTCGCAGCTTGGCGGCGACCAGCCCTGGACTGCAATCTATGGCTACTGCCCGGTAAAGCCGGAGAAGAAGGATATTGCCATAAAGATTATGCGCGACGAATTCCAGAAGATGTCTTCCACCATCGACGCCGACATGCTGAAGAAGACCAAGGACTTGATGCTGAAGCAGTATGAAGACGGACTGAAGACAAACCGCTACTGGATGAACGTGATAAACAGCTACGACGAGTATGGCATTGATACCGACACCGACTACAAGAAACTTGTAGAGGCACTCACTCCAGCCAGCGTGGCACAGTTTGTCAAGGCAAATCTCATCGGCAAGAACAGCGTGAGCGTTATCATGCTGCCGCAGGAGTAAACCTGACACACGCATAAACATTATTATAAAAGAGAGCCTTGTGTATCGCTACAGATATGCAAGGCTCTCTTTCTGTAAAAGCGGAGATATTTACAACTCATCAGATATATGGAGTGATAATAAATATTATCAGAAGTAGCAGGTTTTCGACAAAAACAATAAAAACACCCTCCACTCAAGTAAAACCCTCGTTCCTCGGGTTAGCCGTT
>CAKQDG010000151.1 GCA_934219025.1 uncultured Prevotella sp.
TATTTAGTTTTATATAAGTTCATTATTTCAGTTTATAAACAACATACTTCTTCGTCTTGCCCTTAATAGTCACCTTGTCGTAAGGCTTAGTAGGGAACACAAGGTTTGTCATAGCCATCTTTCCATCGTTGTCGAACACCTCGATACTGCTCTTGTCGATGAATATGCGCAGCTTGTTCATCTTGCCATATACAGGGGCTGTCGTAACGGCGGCAAAGTCGCTGCTGAAATCAGTCTTTCCGCTCAGCGTGCGGTCCATCGAGAATGTTTCATCCTTAGCCTTATAGGTCATAACAACCTTTTCGCCCTTACTGTTGCTCAGTGTAATCGTGGCATCACCTTTCAGATTTACCACCATCTCGCAGGCTTCGCTCAGCGACTTCGATGACTTCTTGCTGCGGGCGGCTGTAACCTCCTCAGACGGAGTAACGCTGCAATAAGTATTGCCTTTATATTCGAAGAGTCCCAAGTCGCGAGGAATGGAGTTGGCAGAGCGATACTGCTGTGTCGGCACCTGATTGGCATACTGCCAGTTGCTCATCCATGCCAGGGCTACGTGCCTACCGTTGGGAGCATTGTCGAAGGTCACCGTGGCATAATGGTCTTTGCCGTAGTCCATCCATTTTGTTACCTCCGGTTCTGTTTCGCAAGTGAATTTATGTCCGTCGAAGTCGCCAACGAAATATTGTGTTGCCGAACCTCCAAAAGGTCCACCTGGGTTGATGTTGCATACGAGCATCCATTTCTCCTTATCGGTACCGCGCACTTTCATCTTCATCAAATCCGGACATTCCCAAACTCCGCCGTGGTTGCCATATCCGGCACCAAAAGAACTTTCGTATTTCCAGTCCTTCAGGTTTTCAGAACTGTAGATGTTCATCTGCTGACCGGCAGCGAGAATCATGTTCCATTTCTTGATGTCCTCGTTCCAAAACATGTGAGGATCGCGGAAGTCAGGCACATTGCTTGTAATTATCGGATTACCATCATATTTAGTAAATGTCTTTCCGTTGTCGGTGCTGTAAGCCATACTCTGTGTCTGGCTTTCAGCTGCAGAAGTGTAGAGAGCAACAATGGCACCATTGCCAAATCCAGCGGTATTGTCTTTATCTACAACCGATGATCCGCTGAATATCATTCCCCAAGCATCAGGCTGAACCGGATCCCCCTGAAACTTCCAGTGTATAAGGTCGGTCGATGTAGAATGTCCCCATGAGAGATTTTCCCATTGAGAGCCCTGAGGATTATGCTGGAAATAGAGATGCCATACACCGTCTTTATAGAACATTCCGTTCGGGTCGTTCATCCATCCGTAAGCTGGAGTGTGGTGATATATCGGACGGTATTGTTCGCGGTTTTCTGTGTCGAAACTGTCTGTCGCTTTGATGTTCTTCCAACAAGTGAAAGTTGATATACCGCCATCGTTGCGGTAGTTTCCGTTCACGTGGATGTCAAGAGCCAAAGTCTTTTCGCCGTTAAATTCATCCAGATAAAGTGGAACATAATAGTCCACCTTGTTCATCGCCAGTCTTACGTTTATTGCTTTCACCTGTTTGTTGCCGGCAATAACCTTTATATTGCTCATCTCTGCACTCTCCTGTACAGGTAGCAGCAGGCATTTGCCATCTTGCTGTATGCGGTACAGACAATGGTTGTTGCTCAGAAACTGTGTCTCTTGTGCGCATGCTGTGCCTATGGATGCCAGAGCAATAAGAACTGATATTATATTTCTTTTCATATCTTCGTATTCTATTAAGTTAAATGTTATCCTGAATCAATCCAATCACCTTTTCTGGCTAATAAAAATCGAACAATCTTTCTTTTGACTAACCTAACTTATATTATAACAAAATTCAATATCTTTATTTCGCATCGTCATATCCTTTGTTCTGCTTATACAAGCCAGGTATGTAATACAACTGGTCGTATGGTACAGGGTAGAACTCGTTCTTGCCTGCTGTGAAGTGAGCGTCTTTCAGATATTCTGCGTAAGTCTGATTTACAGTGTTACCATCCTTGTCGGTATAAGTGTAGACATCCTTCTGTTCAGTCTTGAAGTAATTGTTCAGCGTAGTTGAGGCTACTCCCCAACGGCGTAGATCGAAGAATCTTCCGTTTTCCATTGCCAGTTCCAGACGGCGCTCCCAGCGCAGGCATTTTCTTGCAGTCTCCTTGTCCTGGAAGTAAGACTCAGGATAGAGAGCAATGTCGCATTGGTCTTTTGCGTATTCAATGTGCTTGTCTATAGAATTCTTGGCTCTCTGTCTGATGTCGTTGATTATAGAGCGTGCCTCTCCGAGGCGGTCCAGTTCTATAAGAGCTTCGGCTCTCATTAGCATAACATCAGTATATCTCAAGACATAGTCGTTCATTGCGAAAGCCTGCCAAGAGCCATTGTAGGTTTGACCTTTAGAGCGCTGTGGCACTTCCTTCATTGAAGTGTAATAGCCGTAGACGTTAGGAGTACGGGCATTTTTTGTAGTCAGAGTATATTGCTCTTCGTATTTGTATGGGAAAGTAGGCATGCCTACGGTATGGAACAAACGTGGATCCCATTTCTGAGTAGTCGGCTTGCCGTTTACAGGATAGTCGATACTCTTGTTGTAATCGTCAAACTCAGGCAGTCCGTTACGTGTCTTGAAGGCATTCACCAAGTCCTGTGAAGGTTTGTGGACATCCCATCCGCAAGCCCATATACCCCAACAGCCATTAAGCATGTTCGACCAGTTGGCACGACCGTATTTTGTATGGTCTTCGCTATAGTCAGAAGTTTGCACTGCGAATATCGATTCCTTGCTGTTTTTGTATTCTGGCAGGAAGATGTCGCCGTAGTCTTCCAGATATCCATAGTTTGAGTTCATCACTTCGTCAGTATAGTCTACCACCTTCTGCATATATTGTTTGTTGATATGGTCAACACCGTCAGTAGCCTCATATCCGTCGCCCCAAGCCAAGGTTAGATAGCATTTAGCCAGATATCCGGCAGCGGCAATCTTGTTGGCACGTCCTCCGTCAGCCTGTTTCTCCGGCAGAATGTCATGTGCAAACTGGAAGTCGTTGATAATCTTCTGGAACAGCTCTTCGTATGTAAACTGAGTGTTCGAGGTCTTTTCTGTAGCCTTGTCTACATAAACTTTTTCATCAATCCATGGAATCTGTCGGTACATGGTAATCAGTTTAAAGTAGAAATGTGCACGGAGGAATCTAGCTTCAGCTTCGCGTTGTTTTGTCGTTTCGTCACCAAGAGTCTTTTCGCCGTTCTGCTCTAAAGAAACCAACGCACGGTTGCAGCGCGATACAGCACAGTAAAGACGGTACCAAAGTTCGTCGAGTTCCCCCTTAGTAGAAGTCAGAGTCTTCCATATTTCCACATCGTGGTAGCCGGTATCGCCAGTTCCCCAACCGCCTTTCAGACAGTCGTCAGAAGCCAGGTCGCCGTATGGCCAGAGGTTGAACGGGTAGCTGTACCAGCAGTCGCCAAGCATGGCATATGCACTGTTCACCATCTTTTCCGGCTCACTCAAAGCCTTGTCTTCGTCAACCACAGCTGTAGGGTTATAGTCCAGAAAGTCATCACAACTTGCGAATGTTCCTGCAAGTGCTGCTGCAAGCACTATTGTATATATCTTTTTCATAATGAAAATTCGTTTAATCGTTATACCTTTTATTTCTTAATGATTATTCTGCCAATTGTTTTAGAAACCAACTTGGAGTCCAAACGACAATGATGTAGCCAACGGATAATTCCAGTCTGGGTTCTCCGGGTCAGAACATGTCAGACTCTTGCTCTTTATGGTCAGCAGATTCTGTCCTGAAACATATATGCGGGCACTTGATATCTTGATTTTCGACAAAATATCCTTAGGTATGTTGTAGCCAAACTGTAAGGTACGAAGTTTCAAATAAGAGCCATTCTCCACGAAGTAAGAAGATGCTCTGCCCTCATCGGCAGTGTTCATAGTGCTCAGACGAGGAATAGACGAACTTGTATTGTTTGTGTTCCATGCATTCAGCAGTCGTGTTCCCTTGTTTGAGCCAGG
>CAKQDG010000152.1 GCA_934219025.1 uncultured Prevotella sp.
ACTTCCTCGAGCAATCCCGTTTCCGAATCGATAATATACCCGTGAACATTGATGTCTGCCGGCACGAGCGGATGATGCTTTATCACGTCCACCGTGTTTCTCACGGAGTCTTCCGTGTCGTGGAATCCCTCGAGCCAGTGGTCGAGGTCGATGCCGCATCTTGCCACGGTGTCGATAACGTTCTGCCTGATGCCTCGCTCCACCATAGCCCGTTTCATTTCCTTGCCGTTCATGTGGCAGGCACCGCAGTTGGAGTGTGCCACAACCATAATCTCCTCAACGTGCAGTTCATATATAGCCACGAGAATGCTCCTCATCGCCGAGTCAAACGGACTGATAACCAGTCCGCCGGCATTCTTTATCAGTTTTGCGTCGCCATTTTTGATGCCCAGTGCGGCAGGCAGCAACTCCGTCAGTCTTGTGTCCATACACGATAGGATGGCAAGCTTCTTGTCGGGGTATTTGCTCGTCAGGAATTTCTCATAGCCCTTGTTCTCAACAAATTCTTTGTTGTATCTGATAATTTCTTCTATAATCATAATAAAAAAATTTATTCTTTCGTTTCGTAGAAAGCCTGGTGCACCTCATGGTTCGTAGAATCCCCGAAGATACCTTGTCACGCGATGCAGCCAACTTATGCAAAGGTAATTGTTTTATTTTGATACGACAAACTATAGAGCGGAATTTACTTCAGCTTCCTAATTTATGTACAGTATGGTTTTAAGTTCAGCATACGACACATACTCTCTCTTACACGTTTGCTGAAAACAAGTTATTCAAGTCATCTGTTCTCAGACTGAAAGAGAAACCTCTCCACTTCTGTTATGAAAGAGACAGGGAATGGATAATGTTATATGTAAATGTTTGCTAAATGCCACTCAGTCAGTGTTTTATGTGAAAATAAGAATTTTGGAACACTTTTTTGTTCGATTTTGTAAAAAAAACAGACAATATATGAGCCGAGCTATGCTCATTATGGAGAGAAGCATAGCTTTTTCGGGAGAGAAGCAATGCTTTGCTCCCCGAAAAGCGATGCTTTGGCAAAATCTGCGTGTTTTCGGGGCTTCAAGGAAAAGTGTTCCAAAAGTCGGATTCTTGTCTAATTCCGAAACTTGAATAAGGTGATTTCACTGATTTTATTTTGTTCTTTACCATGTTTGCTGTATCTTTGCATCGGAATGTTTCAATTAGTATTGGGGCAGATCCAGACATTGTGGTAAAAACAAAAGCATTCGCTATTATTTCGCGTTTAGCCAAGAGCGTCGGAAACTCTATTATGGAATAACAAGCACGGAAATAATATGTGACAGGTGGCTCGTATAGTAGCCTCTGTTATCTCGATAAGCGATGCACACGCCATAGGCGTGGTGCATTCTTAGGAGATACCGGGGCTCCATCCGACGCCGCCCCGTGCTAAACGCGATAAGGATAGCATCACGCTTTTCTTATGTCTTGCCGTATCTTGTTGCGTTTTAGCGGATTGATAGTTGGGTGCCAACAAACAACTATCAATCAAACTATGGCAAACAAAACATTAAACAATGCACGTGCAGCAAAGCAAGACGAGTTCTATACTCAGTTTTATGATATAGAATCCGAAATGGAAGCATATCTTGATTATAATCCAGATGTGTTCCGTGGTAAGACTGTATTACTTCCGTGTGATGACCCTGAATGGAGTAATTTTACAAAATATTTTGCACAGAACTTTGATGCATTGGGATTAAAAAAACTTATATCCACAAGTTATGCACCAGAAAGTAAAGCATATAAAGGAGGATTACAACTTTCACTTTTTGAAACACAATCACCGAAATTTGATAAAGATAAGACAAAGACTCATGGTAAAATATTTGTATTAACGGAAGATACCACTGGTGATGGATTTATTAATCTAAATGATTTGCAATGGGATTATCTTGAAGGTGATGGTGATTTCAGAAGTGATGAAGTAATGGCATTAAGAAATGAGGCTGATATTATTGTGACAAATCCTCCATTTTCTTTATTCAGGGAGTTTTTTAAATGGATTACAGACGCCCAAAAGGGATATGTGGTAATTGCCAATAAGAATTGTGTTACTTATAAAGAAGTTTTCTGCCATATCATGAATAATGAAATGTGGATAGGTTATCATCCTATGGGACAGGATATGTTATTTGATGTACCTAATGACGTAGCTAAGACTTTATTGGATAGCGAGAAGAAAGGTAGCAAGTACCGTATTGTAAATTCTATTGTCAAAGCACGAAGTTCTTCTTGTTGGTTTACTAATATAGAACATGGACATAGACATGTTCCTTTGAAACTGATGTCAATGGCTGACAATATAAGATATAGTAAACATAAAGAAATAAAAGGAATAGGATACAAGCATTATGACAACTACGATGCCATAGAGATACCTTATACAGATGCCATTCCTTCTGATTATGAAGGATTGATGGGAGTGCCCATATCTTTTCTTGATAAATATTGTCCTGAACAATTTGAAATTGTCGGTATGGCAAAACGTGGAGCTGGTGATCCAAGATTAAAGTCTAAGGTGTATACAAAGAATGATTATCCCAATTATAGTGATTTAAATGCAACGCCAACAATAAAGGATGACAAAGGAGTGCTACATAATACTTACCCTCGACTACTCATCCGCAAAAAACAATAACACGATGAATACAGAGTTACAAATATATACAGTAAAACAACTGTGCGAAGGATTCTATTATAGCGAATCTGACGGAAAGGGACTTTATGGCTTGGCTGGCAAGCTGACCATACAGCCAGAGTATCAACGTAACTATCTCTATTGTGAAAACAGCAGTAGGGCAGAGGTCGCAGTAATTAACTCGGTATTGCATAAATATCCCTTAGGTTTGTTGTATTTCAACAAGTTGTCCGACGGACAGATGGAAGTGCTCGACGGGCAGCAGCGAATTACAAGCCTTGGCAGATACCTGACGGGCAAGTTTTCTATTATTAAAGGAGACCTTCCGTATAAATTTAATGCTCTCAATGAAGAAGAAAAAGAGCTGATAGAAAACACACAGCTCTTGGCTTACATCTGTGAGGGTACGGAGTCGGAAATCAAGGAATGGTTTGAAATTATCAATATCGGCGGAATTCGCCTTAATGAGCAGGAGAAACTGAATGCCATCTATTCTGGTCCTTTTGTGACTGAAGCGCGAAGGGAATTCAGCAACAAGGAAGACACAAGGGTGCAGAAGTGGGGGTGTTATATTTCGGGTTCTGTAAGCAGACAGGAGATACTTCAGGAAGCACTAAGATGGGTGAGTCATGATAATATCAAGGACTATATGCAGGAGCATCGTCGCAATGATAATATAAATGAGCTAAAGAATCATTTCACTGATGTAATCTCATGGATAGAACAAACCTTCGATGATGTGTATCCAAAGATGAAAGGTTTGAACTGGGGAGAACTGTATGAAAGGTTTCATGCTCATCCGTATAACCATACTGAAATCTCGGAGAAGGTAAAAGCTTTGTATGATGACCCATGTGTACAGGACAAGAAGAATATCTTTGAGTATGTATTGGGCGACTGTAAGGACACAAAACTTCTGAATGTCCGTGTTTTTGATGAAAACACAAAGCGCAGGGTGTACAACCGCCAAACAGCTGAAGCAAGTAAGAAACACGTCAGCAACTGTCCCCTTTGCGCCATAGGGCATGATGCCAATAAAGAGAAAATTTGGAAGCTGGCAGAAATGGATGCCGACCACGTGCTGGCTTGGAGCAAGGGTGGCGCGACTGACGAAGGCAACTGCCAGATGCTTTGCAGAACTCATAACAGGGCAAAAGGGAACAGATGAGATAACGTCTGCTCCCTTTTGCTGCTGATGATTATGGATAATACATATTTTACCTCACCCACACCGTATAATCCTCCTTGCGAGGCTTTGCTTCTGCAGGCTCCTTCAGAGCGTATCCAAGGGCAACAT
>CAKQDG010000153.1 GCA_934219025.1 uncultured Prevotella sp.
ATTTATCTTTTATAACGAATAAAAGTATCAAAACTTCCTGTTTTGTCTTTTATATCGAATAAAAATCTTATTTTTGCAGAAAGTTTTCGATATAAAAGAAATTCTGTATGATAAAAAGGGATTACTACGTATCAAAGATAGAGAAATATCTTGACAAGGAATTGATTGTAGTGCTTGTCGGTCAGAGACGTGTGGGCAAGAGTTATATACTCAGGCAACTGCGCGATGAGAAAAGTGCAGCTTCTGATACCAATGTGATTTACATAGACAAGGAAAAAAGACAGTTTGACGCAATCAAGAATTATCATCAACTCAATGAATATATAGGGAAGCGTATAGTCATCGGCAAGCATAACCTTATTCTTATTGACGAAGTGCAGGAAATAGAGGGTTTTGAACACTCCATCCGCAGTTTCAATACAGATGAAGGTACAGATGTTGTCGTAACGGGAAGCAATGCAAGGATGCTCAGTTCCGATCTCAGTACTATCATTGGCGGTAGATATAAGGAAATCTATATACAGTCGTTAAGCTATAGGGAGTTTCTTGAGTTTCATAATCTTTCGGACTCAGATGAGAGTCTGATAAGATACATACAGTATGGCGGACTGCCAGGTCTTTCAAAAATAGGACTCACTGAGGATGATGCTCGTGAATACCAGACAGACATACTGCATACAGTATTACTGAAAGACATTATAATGAGGAACAACATCCGGAATGCAAATTTTCTGGAAAACCTTGTGTGTTTTCTTGCAGATAATGTTGGTAAATTGATATCTGCCAACAGCATCTCCAAATACATGAAATCGCATGGCGAGAGTATCACTTCGAGTGCGGTAATCAGTTATCTGCAGTTTTTGTGTGAGGCATACATCATACACAAGGTCAACAGGTATGACATCCATGGCAAGAGGATATTCGAGACAAACGACAAATTCTATTTCGAGGATCATGGTATACGTAATGCCATAGCAGCCGGAACACGAGAGGGCGACATAGAGAAGATACTTGAAAACATAGTATGGCAAGAGTTACGACGTCTTGGCTTTAGAATCTTTGTCGGTCAGCTGCAGGCTGGCGAGATAGATTTCGTATGTACTAAGCCGGATGGACAGAGAGCCTACATACAAGTGTCGTATATCATTGCCGATGACTCGACCAGAGAGCGCGAGTTTGGCAATCTCAGGGCTATCAAAGACAATTATCCAAAGTATGTAATTTCCATGACTCCCCTTGTGGAGAGAAATGACGATAACGGGATAACGTATCTTGGACTGAGAAATTTCCTGATGAACGGGTTATGAAAGAAACTTTTTTCGTTCAATTTACCCTCACACCCTCACCCTTCGGTGTAACGTGTTGACTGTCAGAGGGGTAAAGGTGTGAGGGTAAGTGTGAGGGTAGAGGGTTATGCCCTCACCACGAAGTATTCCGTGCCACGGCGACTCTTCCGACGTATCATTTCGGGAATGGCACTCAGGCACTTGCCGAACATTCCCAGACTGTTGATATTGAAAATACTGCCGTAGACAGACTTCATCTCGATGAAAATCTCGCTCGTCGTCATATAGCGTCCTTCCTCCGTTTCGACGGCCGGACGGAAAACGTTCCAGAAGCATTGCTCCATAGGCGATTTCGCCTCAAACCGACGGTTGTTCTCCATTATCAGCCGTGTCTCTTCCTGATTGAAATATCCCCGTTCCCCACTCTCGAGAGCCGCAAGCGCCTGGGCATAAAGCTGCCGGTAGTCGATAGGCAGCGCAGTGTCGATAGGCTCCGTAATCTCCACAGGAATAAAGCGGCGGTTGCCCGTTGGGTCCGACAGCGGTTCGGAAATGTTGCTCGTGGCGATAAACGAGGCGCGCCGCGGCATCTCCTCCATCACCCTGCCGTAAGGGCGTTTCACCTTCACCGTGGGCAACTGCAGCATATTCTTCACGAAGCCCTCCTGCAGTTTAGGCGAAATCTGGTTAAACTCGTCGAGGTTGACGAGCAGAAACTGCGACATCGCCTGTAGCACTTGCCGCTTTTCCGAGACGACAAGACTGTCGCAGTATCCCCAGCTAAGTTCCGGCGGAAGCAGTCGGCGACAGAACGTACTCTTCCTGAATCCCTGTTTAGAGATAAGCAGCGGCACAGAGCTATTGCCGTAAAGCTTCGTTGCCGGTGCATCAGTCCATTGCTCCACCATGCCGAGAAACCAGCGGTAGAACCAGTCAGCCCAGTGCGGATTGTTGCATTTCACGGTGTTTGCGAGCATCCGGATACGGTCTTTGCCGTCCCATTTGCCGTGGCATCCGTCGAGAAACGCCTTCAGCGGGTCATGACAGGCGAGCATGTCAGACTCCAGGAAATACCTCACGTCGTTGAACGTCGCTCCGTATCCACCGAGCTCCACCTCCAGTGCCATTCGCTTCATCACCCTCTGGTCGAGAGGCAGAAATTTTTCCTCGCCGCCCTTTTTGGAGCAGAATTCCGTAGCTCCAGTCACACTGTTGAATCTGAACAGATACCTGCCTTTCAGAAAATCCATCATTCCGTTCACGGCATCCATCCTTGTGTTGCCCCTGTTGCTCGTTCCGTTCCCTTTCTCCGGCATTTTATGAACAGATTGCCTTTTGTCCATAATCTTGAGCCATTTTTCCACCCGACTTGCCGATACCTTCAAGCCCTTCATCTTATTCCTTCTGATATTCTTCGTTTTCATTGTAGTATAATTTTAAAAATATAATTTAATCATCACCGTAATGCGAAAACGCCCAAACGTCGGGAGTATTCGGTACTTGCACCTTTGGTGCAGAAATGCAGCACCAAAAGTGCCACTTCCATGCGTCGTTATTATTGTTCCCAAATAGGTCAGCTAAGGGCATAAGTCTCAATGTAATGTTCAAACTTCACATCCTCGTATCCGTATATTCGGAACACCTCCCTAACCATCTCCTGCTTCTCCGCCGAGAGCAGTCTCTCGCCGCTGTTATAGCGATAGTATCCCCTTTTGTTACCGAGGATGTCATATAAATCCTTCCTGATCATGCGCGCATCATAGTATGCCACATTCTCATACAGTCTGCCCAGTCCCCAAGCTATCCTCTCGATACGCTTCTCGATGTAGTAGATACATTCGCCGTTAGTGTCGTTCTGCGGAAAAATCGCTTTCCCTAATTTCCTGTTGCCTGTAAAATTCTGGGCGGAAAAGTATCTGAAGCACTTCTCCTTCATCATGCAATTGGCGTTGAAACAGAACAGCCAGGATTTTGTCAGACTGGGAGCCATTATTGCCTTCCCTTCAATCATAATTTCCTTTTCATTCATGATAAATAGATTTTAAAATTTAAAACAATATTCTTGTCGTCGGCATCCGTCGCCGTTTCGACTTTCATGCCGCGAAAGTATGTCTTTCCCCAAACACGATGAGTGGTTGTTTACGGTTACTGATGATTATTAGTGATTAATTATGGTTATAGCCATTTATATTTACAAGTATCCCCATACTTTCAGCTAATATGAGAGCCGAGAGGCTACCCTCACACCCCTCACCATCCCTCACACTATCCCTCACCATCTGAAACGCCGATAAACAGGGCGTTTCGGACCGTTGCGTGAGGGTGTGAGGGTAAAACGCCCGAAAAAACTTTTTTATTTTATCAGCAGCTTGTCAACCTATTTAGAGCTTATCCGACATTGAAGTGATAGTATTTATTTTCACTCCATATTTAAGTCGCTGATTTGGAAAAAAGGTAATAAAAATACAGTGTAACAAATAGGTAAAGGCTTTTCGTATTTGCAGCGCACTGCAATTTTTTAATGTAAAGGAATAAAATTTGCAGTGTGCTGCAAATTTCTTGCAGATTATTGCTAAATTTGCAGCGCACTGCAAATTTTATGGAATTATGATAGAACGAAGGAAA
>CAKQDG010000154.1 GCA_934219025.1 uncultured Prevotella sp.
TCGTGCGCGACATTAACGACAGCAACAAGTTCCACCCGAGAATTACCGCTCAGTTGAACTTTATGTATGAGGCTCTCGCAGACAGCGACAAGGAGAAGTTCAACAGACTGTATAACGATTATTACTATCGACGCAACAACAACTTCTGGTATAATGAAGCAATGAAAAAGTTGCCGGTTCTTGTTCAGGCCACTCGCATGCTTGTCTGCGCCGAAGACCTCGGAATGGTGCCAGACTGCGTGGCTTGGGTGATGAACGAGCTACGGATACTGAGTCTCGAACTGCAACAGATGCCTAAGAATCCGGGAGTGAGGTTCGGCGAGTTGTGGAAGAATCCTTATCGCAGCGTCTGCACGCTGTCTACCCACGACATGCCTACTTTGCGCCAGTGGTGGGACGAGGATTACGGACGTACTCAGGAGTATTATTCTTCTCAATTGTATCGCGGTGGCAGTGCACCTCATCCTCTGCCGGGATGGCTTGCAAAGGAAATTATTTCAAATCAGCTCACTTGTCCTTCGATGCTCTGCATCCTCTCGCTGCAAGACTGGTTTGCTATCGATGAGAAGCTGCGTCTGCCTGATGCCAATGCTGAGCGTATCAACATTCCGGCTAATCCGCATCACTATTGGCGCTACCGCATGCATGTCAATATCGAGGACTTGCTTGCCAATAAGGACTACAACGATCAGATTAAGGAATTGGTTAAGTTGAGATAAAGGGAGCCCCCTCCAGCTCCCCCCAAGGGGGAGAGTAAGGGAAAAAGTTTCTCCAATAGAGAATAAAAATTTTAAATATTAAAATAAATATGAAGAATATTATAACGAAATTATTAGGTTCACTTCTTTCCCCCCTTGGGGGGGATTAGAGGGGGGGGGGTCTAAAAAAAATACCGACGGTTGGGCAATCCCAACCGTCGGTATTTTTTATTTAACCGCATAGTTGTCAATAATTCTATGCACTTGTTCCTCTGTGCCACAGAATGGTCCGCTATGTTCAAGTTTCAGCGTGCACATAGCAGCAGCAAAACATCCAGACTCATAATATCCAAGTCCTTGAGCCCTGCACCAGAGATAACCGGCAGAATATGTATCGCCACATCCCGTAGCATCAACCACCTCTGTTGGTTCATAAGCCGGAATATCATAATAAACGCCGTCTGCATATATTATGGAGCCATGGCTGCCCAGTGTTACACATACTTCTTTAACTCCCCACTCGGCAAGCTGGCGCGCAGCCTCATGCGGATCGGAATATCCCGTAAGCGAAACTATCTCGTGCTCATTAACTTTCAGGATATCAGTCATGGCAATGATACGCAGCTTGTCTTTCCAGTCGGTTGGCAACACGCTCTCGCCTTCAAGCCGGCGCAAATACCCCTGTGCGTCGATAGAAACAAGTCCTTTACGGGAAAGATTCTCCACCACATCAACAGGAAAGTCATCGTCGAGCAGCGATCCTAAATGGAACACCTTTGCCTCAAGGGGGGCAACCTCGGCAACGGTAAATGGCTCTGCACGCTCAAGCACCCGCTGTGTTCTATTGTCCGACACCTTGCCATACTTGTTCTCAAAGAATACGGTATGTAGGCTCTTGTATGAAGTAACATCCACGCCCTTGGACCGTAATTCCTCAACTGCCTTAAAATCTTCATCCGAAAGTTTCGTTACAAGTTCAAACGAAACTTTCTTCGGCAAGCAACTCAAGGCATGCGCAAAATAAAACGACGTGCCACCACTCATATATGTGGTACTCTGTGGCGTAATAATCTTATCCTTTGTTATATGTCCTATGCAACAAATATCTTTCATTTCTTATTCAGTCAATTTTGCAAAATTAATAAATTTATACGACAAACTGATATTCTATTTTGCAAATAGGAAAAATAAGACACATATTGCACCATTTTCCCTAAAATTAAGATACAAGGAAAGCCTCATTTGCAAGAGATTTTTATAAATATTTTTTTAAAAATTACCCTCACACCCTCACCAATAGCCTTGAAAATCCCTGTTTATCGAACCTTAAAGGTGTGAGGGTAAGTGTGAGGGGTGTGAGGGATAATATAGTATTTGCTGTGAGAAAAACATAAAATAGACTTTCAGTTCCACACTTATTCATTTTTTTGCATTATCTTTGTATAAGATAAGCTGCATCTCAGCAATAAATCCAAACAAGTTTGGCTTGTATTGCGTTCGATTTGCATTATCTTTTTCAAAGAAAAAAAGAAAGAAAACGAATGGACAAATTATATCTACCCGCAGAATGGGAAAAGCAGAGCGCCATACAGCTGACATGGCCTCACAAGAAGACTGACTGGCAGGAATATCTCGACGATATCTGCAATACTTATGCGGAAATGGCTGATGCCATTACAAGGCATGAAAAACTTATTGTCGTTTCGCCCGAGCCTGATGGCGTGAGGGAGTTTCTATCAAAGAAATTGTCGGCGAAACAACTTGAAAGGATTTCTTTCCACAAATGCCCCACAAACGACACATGGGCTCGCGACCATGGGTTTATTACTCTTAAAGACAAGGAAGACAACAGCAAGAATGTCTTGCTCGACTTTAAATTCAACGGATGGGGAGAGAAGTTCGAGGCAAGTCTTGACACTAAGATAAACAGAAGCCTTTTCGACAAAGAAGCTGTCAATGGAAAATATATTGACCACAACAATTTCGTGCTTGAGGGCGGTTCGATAGAGAGCGACGGAAAGGGTACTGTGTTTACAACTTCTTGTTGTCTGCTTGCTCCACACCGCAACCAGCCGCTGACGCAAGATGAGATTGAACATAAGCTGAAGGATTATCTCCATGCCGAACGAATTGTATGGATTGACTACGGACAGCTGACCGGAGATGATACCGACGGGCATATTGATACTCTTGTGCGCACAGCTCCCAATGACACTCTCGTTTATGTAGGATGCGACGATGCCGACGATGAACAGTTTAATGAACTGAGGAGTATGGAGGAACAGCTGAAAGGCTTGCGCACAATAGGCGGCAATCCATATCGCCTTCTCCGTCTGCCAATGCCCGACGCAATGTTTTACGATGGCGAAAGACTGCCGGCAACATACGCCAACTTCATTATAATCAATGATGCTGTAATTTATCCTACTTACAACCAACCGGAAAAGGATGAAGAGGCAAGAAGAGTTATACAACAGGCGTTCCCCGACAGAGAAATGATAGGTATTGACAGTAGCATCGTGGTGAGACAACACGGATCGCTGCATTGCTGCTCAATGCAACTGTATTAAGTCACAATAAAATATTACCAGAGGGAGTCGTCCAAGAAGTCCGAGTCGTCCGAGATGTCCGAGATGCCCGAGAAGTCCGAGAAGTCCAAGAAGTCCGAGTCGTCCGAGTCGTCCGAGTCGTCCGAGATGTCCGAGATGCCCGAGAAGTCCAAGAAGTCCGAGTCGTCCGAGTCGTCCGAGTCGTCCGAGATGTCCGAGCCGTCCGAGAAGTCCCCCCCCAAAAAACTAAAAAAAAATATGAGCGAATTAAGAATAGGAATTCTTCAGCAGCAGAAGACTGCCGACATAGTAGCAAATATAAAGTCAATTGAAGAGGAAGTAACCGACCTTGCACACCGCGGTGCACAGCTCGTCATTCTCTCAGAACTCCACAACTCTCTGTATTTTTGTCAGGTGGAGGATGTAAACAACTTCAACCTTGCCGAAACGATCCCCGGTCCGTCGACAGATTTCTATGGTGCCCTGGCAAAGAAACTCGGCATTGTGATGGTAATATCCTTGTTTGAGAAACGTGCTCCCGGTCTTTACCACAACACTGCCGTGGTGATAGAAAAAGACGGAAGCATTG
>CAKQDG010000155.1 GCA_934219025.1 uncultured Prevotella sp.
GTGTGATGCGCATCGTATGGGGCAAGGCAATGGCGTATTTCATGATTTATACCATTATGGCGGCATATCTGCTGTGTGCCGTACCGCGGATATTCAACTTCATCAGTCTTATCAGCGGCAGGGAACTTATCCTCTTTTGCCTACCATTCCTCTTGGCATGCATCTTCTTCAGCATGACGCTGTCGGCACTGATGCGATACAGGGAGAATGTGATGCTACTCGTGGTATTCTCATCTGTTCCGCTACTGTTCATGTCGGGCGTGTCGTGGCCGCAGAGCAATATCCCGTCGTTCTGGCAGGGAGTGTCATGGCTGTTCCCGAGCACCTTCGGCATCCGCGGCTTCGTCAGGATGAACTCTATGGGAGCAACGCTCACGGACGTGGCAACGGAATACCGTGCCCTGTGGATTCAGGTTGTGGTATATTTCGTTCTTGCCCACGAGGTCTACCGTTTTCAGATTGGCAAGGCAAGACAGATGATTAAGGAGAAGCTCAAGGATATAAAAAACAAATAAAAAAGTTTTTTTTTGAATTTTACCCTCACACCCTCACCAACAGCCTTGAAACAGCCTGTTTATCGTGCTTTCAAGGTGTGAGGGGTAGTGTGAGGGTTGGTGAGGGTAAGCCCTTTGCTTAACAAAGATAAAGCAGCACATTATGCTGACAATACAAGGCTTTATATTTATAAAGCATAGCTTGGCAAACACGTAGTGCCAGTTAATAAACAGGAGATACACCCCGTATTATTCATAAAATTATATAGCGCATTTATCCTATGAATTAATCAGGATAAGAGCAAACGCAATCCCCCTTGATATGCAGATTTAAATACTGATTTGCATATCAAGGGGCATTTGTATGGGGGGAAATTGTGGAATTAATGGGGGAATATCATACAACCTCAAATAATAAAGGCACAAATCCTAAGCGGGATAAAATAATCCTAATACCTTTGCCGCCGTTGAAAATATCAAATTATTAACTTATAAACAAAATGAAGAAAAATTTTCTTAGTATGCTCCTTCTGTGGGTATGCTTGGTCATGGGGGCAATCCCGGCTGAGGCACAACAGAGAAGTAGCAGTTCTGACGAGGAAACAATTCTCTCGTTCAAGGTAAACAAAGGACAGGACATTACAATCGACGCTGTAAAAGATGTAGACATGTCTCAATATGCTACAATTACAGGAGGAACAGTCGTTTTCCACTGTGGAAAAGCTAACCAGCAAATCCTCAGCCAAAATGGTTATATGATAACCCATGGTAGTGGGGGACATTATCTCAAAGTTACATTAAACGACGGCAAAACATTTAAAGAAGGAGACAAAATTACAGCATCTTTCTACAAAAATGAAATTCACACAGGATATTACACCTTTACACAAAAAGGAAGTGATGTAAGCAACCTTGATGACAACCGCCAATATACAGTAACATCATCAGATGCAGGAAAAAACACATTCTATATTTACCGTGGTGCAAAAATCAACAACACATATGGAAATCTTACAGAAATAGTTATTACAAGAGCATCATCAGCTCCTAAACTAACCTCCCTCATCATCGGTGAAACCAATATACTGTCAGCAATCGAGGGCAACACATATACATACGATGTAACATCATACAATGATATTCCAACAGTAGCAGCCACGGCAAATGAAGCAGGCACAGCAGAAGTTACACAAGCTTCTGCGGACAATGGCTATAAGGCAACAGTTGTCTTGAAAAACAAGAACACCGGCGAAACTGTTGAGACATATACTATCACATTCAACAAACTGAACATTATAGAAGGAAAGACATTTACATGGACAACAGGCGACGGAACTACAGAAACTCTTAGCGACGGAACAGACTACAAGTCAATACGCTATTCTACGGTAAATCCTGCATTTTCCATCAAATCGAAAGGCGGAAAAGTATACAGCGACAGCCGTTTCAAAGCAAGCGAAGGGGCTGGCAATATGTGGGCATTCACCGTACCAAGCAACGCTATCGTCTCTAAGATAGAATTTCTAAACTGTAGCGAAAACTATTATAAATACAACGGCGACGAAACAAAAGACGTAACTACCACATTTAATGTGGCAAGCGAAGGAGCTACAGTCATTACAACTGATGCCAATGGCGAAGTACTGAAATATCTCTCAAAAGGACAGACAATAACGTCTATCATCACCAACCATCAGGCAGGAACCCCAATAACATTCTATGCCGACGGCGGTTCACAGCTCGCATTCTCGGGAGCAGTAATTTACTACTCTGTAACCGACAACGGCAATCTTTCGCTCTTGAGCCAGAGCATAGAGGATGGAGAGACAGTGGAAAAGAACGGAAGCGTTACTTTCACCTTCGACAACGACATTGAACTTACAGACGGCGAGGCTGTAAGAGTAAACGGAGAGAAAGTAAGAACAGCAACAAAAGGTTCTACCATAACCGCTTACTATTGGAATCTGCCTTACAACAGCAGCAACACTGTCACTTTGGCAGCAAATAGCGTGAAAGATGCATTCGGAAACAAATACGACAAGGACATCACACTAACAGTAAAAGTTGGAGAAAAACCTGCTGTCGAAAAGAAGGTATACGACTACGTTGTAGGTAATGCTGATGAACTCGACGCAGCTATAAAGGAACTCCAGACAACGAACAAGACTGCTAATGCGGAGCACAAGACAATATTCCTGAAGAACGGCAACTATACATACGGCACGTTGACAGGTTCATATCAGCACAATGTCTCGCTTAACATCGACAATTGGAACAATATCTACAATGTGTCACTTATCGGCGAGAGCAAGGATGGAGTAATCATCGAAGGAATTACCGACGGTATCACATCATCAACATTCGAACTCGGTAAAGGAACAGGCAACTATCTGCAAGACCTTACAATCTGCAACAACTATGACTTCCGCGCTGAAACTTTCAAAGGCGTAAGCTGTGCTGTAACCGGCGGAAACAAGGCCATATTGAAAAACGTGGCGATGCAGGCAAGTCAAGACACTTACGTAACAGGCGACAGGACATATCTTGAAGACTGCGACATCTATGGTACAACAGACTTCATCTGTGGAGGTGGCGACATTTTCTTTGAACGTTGCAACCTTATACTCGGAAACAAAAGCGGCAACATCATTGTAGCCCCTAATACGGACGCTACTAAGGAATGGGGCTACGTGTTCCAAAACAGTACTGTGAAAGCCGACGAGGGAGCAACAAATGTAGCCGACAAAAACTGGCACCTCGGAAGACCATGGCAGAACGAACCGCGAGCCTACTTCCTCAATACAAAAATGGATGTACTTTGTTCCGACGCCGGATGGACAAGCATGGGCAATCTTACAACTCATTTCTACGAATACAACTCAGTTGACAAGGACGACAAGACAATCGACCTATCAACGAGAAAGAACTCCCCCACCTCACTAAACCAGTACACTCCTGTACTCACCGATGAAGAGGCAAAGGAATTTACAGCACACAACGTTGTAGGTGGAACTGATGCATGGGACGCTCCAAGTTACACACACCAGAATGCAAAACCAGAACTGGAATACATCGAAGGAAAGCTGACATGGAAGTCTATGAATGATGCCCGTTGCTATGCTATATTCAAAAATGGAAAATACGTAGCAAACACTACATCATGCGAATATACCACCGACGACATCACTGCAAATTGGAGCGTTCGCGCTGCCAACGAGATGGGCGGACTTGGCGAGGCTGCCGAGGCTGTGGCTATAACTGCCACGCTCT
>CAKQDG010000156.1 GCA_934219025.1 uncultured Prevotella sp.
CCGGTGGACCGGTAATCGACTGGAAATGGTATGAGGTGATGTATGGCGAGCGCTATATGGACACTCCGCAGTCTAATCCCGAGGGCTACGAAAAGACTTCGTTGCTCAACAAGGCGAAGAACCTGAAGGGTAAGTTGCAGATTATAATAGGTATGAACGATCCTACCGTTGTTCCGCAGAATGCTCTCATGTTCCTTAATGCCTGTTCTGAGGCTGGCACCCAGCCGGATTTCTTTGCCTATCCGGGCGAGGGGCACAACATGATGGGGCACAAGAGCGTGCATCTCCACGAGCGCATCACGCAGTATTTCGAGGATTATCTGAAATAGTATTTTAACCTATATCCCTAATCCTTTTTTAGGAAATGGGATGAGTTCCAAAACTGGATAAAAAGAAAGAGAAGTTTCTACTCAAACTTCTCTTTCTTTTTTCATATTCCATCTTATTATATTGGTAAATACCCTTATCAGAACGGATAGCCCACAGCAAGGTGGATGCTCTGTCCGTCTTTAAACTTCGGGATATTGTAGTAACCGCCCTTACCGGTGTCATAGGGAAGATGTATACCGACACCCCAATCCACACGGATTACAAGAAACTCAAGGTCGTAGCGCACGCCGACACCTGTGCCGAGAGCCATCTCGTCAAGCACATTCTTTAATTTGAAGCGCGCGCCACTGCGGTAGCCATCGTCTCTCACGCCCCACACGTTTCCGGCATCAAGGAAAGTTGCCCCATAAAGATTGCCAAAGAGATTGAAACGATACTCCAGATTTGCCTGAAACTTCATATCGCCAGTCTGGTCCAAATACGACATGCGCGACACTCCGGAATTGTAACGGCCCGGTCCAATACTCCGGGCAGCAAAGGCTCTCACACTGTTGGCACCGCCCACATAAAACTGCTCGCTATACGGTGTTTGCTTGGTATTGCCGTAAGAATATATCATTCCGGCATTGATATGGCCCACAAGTTGCGACTTCAGCCCTATGCTCCACGTCTTGGTAAAGTCGCTCTCCACCTTGAAGAACTGTGCATACACATTCTTAAACAGTTTCTTTCCTTCATCGCTCCATTTCTTTCCTGCCGCGAGGTTGGCAAGCGACAGGATATTGCCGGCCTCAGACACCGTGATATTCCAGAACACAGGATTGCGATACTGCTTCGGACTGTTGTAGGTAAACGAATAACTCATTTTCGGTATAAACATATCCTGCATAGTGGCAAGAAGATACGGGTTTGCCTGCATTATAGAATCAAACTTGTGAGTGGTGTAAGTGAGATGCTGGTATTTCAGGATGAGCGGACTGAACTCATGCTTGGTTTTCTCCGTGTTCTGCCATTTGTAGGTCCAGTCGCCAGATGCCGTGTGCATCTTGAAATATCCGGGACGGTTCATCACATTCATCGATGCACGTGCCGTAGTGTTCGGCGTGGTGTAATAACGGCGACGCTTGAGGAATGGCACGAGCAAGCGCGGAAACGACACAGAAAGGTCGGCACCATACTCGTAGGAATTGAAATCATCGCCAGAACCTCCTGCCCTGCCGCCAGTCTGCCATTCATACGAACCGTGAAGGTTCAGGTCTACCACCTCACCGCCACGAAAGGCATTGAGTTTCTTCAAGCCCAAAACAACCTCCGGTCCTGTTCTTCCGTTTATCTTATTACTGTAGTTTGTTTCTACATAAACCTCGTAAGGCTTGTTCAAGACACAACTCACAGCCATGTCAAGTGTGTCGCACGTTGCCGTCGTGTCGCGTGGGGTGAAGGCAAACTGCACTGAGCTGTACTGCCCCGAGTTGTTGAGCCTGTCGGCACTTTCGAGAAAGGCATTGTAACTGTACATCTGTTTGGGAAACAGACGAAGCTGACTGAGCAACAGGCGTGCACGGATTTTCGGTTTCTTGCCGTTGAAGAAAATCGACAGGCGGCGATACACAAAGGAGTCTTGCAGTTGCTCCATAAACTGCTTCATGATATTAACCCTTAGATTGCCAATATACCACTTGTGACGGGCTTTCTCCGGAATGTCATCAGCAAACTGCAAACGAAGACGCACCTTTCCCGGAGTAGCCAGCGTATCGGCAAGATACGAAGCATACGGTGCCTGATAATAATAATATCCGTTGTTTCTGAACAGGTTTGCCAATCTGGTGCGTTCGGCATCAAGATTAGCCACATCAAACGGATCGCCGACATGAAGCAACGACTCGTTGCGAGTGGCGTTTATCAAACTGTCGGCTACCTCGGGGAAATTAACATATTCCAGAGTATCTACAGTAGACAGCGTGTTCATATTCACTGTGTAGGCAATCTTGGCCTTCTTCGGATTTTTCTCGTCCACTACTTTATACCCCACGGTTCCCCCAAAATACCCGTGGTTGCGCAGCACCGATTGAGCCACCGATGCACGAAGCTCCGGATTTACCCAACTCATAAGAACCGGAGCCTTGCCAAACGTTTTTGCGACCCACTGCCCCACCTTGCCTTCCGAACCGGAAAAAGCATTCCATATCCACAAGCGGTAAGGAAGGGTGCGATGGTATGAACTACCGAAGAAAGCTCCGTTGGGGGCTGTTGCCAACGCAGCCTCAACCTCTTCCTGAGTTGAATAGAAATGGTCTGACTTCTCGTAGTTACGATAGTCTATCGGTTTTAGACCGACATAGAGTTGATCGCCATCGGGCACACTCGATGTAGACGAGCAGGCAGCGAGTCCTACCACCGATATTACAGCCAAAAGATATCTTGCTACAGTTAATTTGTTTATCATTTTATTTCTCCTCGTTTACAACCGGCACTGAGTTTTCATTTTCCTTACCGGGAACGCCATTCTTGCCATTGACGTTATCCTGCTGCGGTGAAGGAATGTTTTGCTTTTTATCTTTGCCGAACCTGAAAATATCCTTGAAGTGTTGAACCGTTCTGCGCCACGCAAAGCCCACGCCAAACTCCTGTGTATTGCCTTCAAGCCAGTCGTAGGAGTTGTTGTCGTAGAACAGTTTCACGTATTTGTTTGAAGTATCGCCCAATCGGTATTCGAATGTGATATTGTCGAAGAACGACTCGTTCTGATTAGGGTCTTCTGCCCCACTCGACACCTTTCCGCCGATGATAATCTTCAGGCGGTTGTTCCAGAAGCGCTTGGCAAACTTAAACGAATAGTCGGTGTGCATGTTTCCCGAGGCATCGGTGGAGTTGTCGATGCCGAAGCTCAGGTCGAGTGTGCGCAGGGCGTTGCCCGTGATATTGTTTATCTCGCTTTGCAGGAACGAGCTGAGCGCACTGTTCATCGAGAATCCGCTCGTGTTGCCGTCAGCGAGATACATGCCCGTGGTGAGCATCGTGACAGCGAGTTTGCCTCGCTGCTCAAGACTCATCGCCTGCAGCTCGTTGTGTAGCGACATATCTTCAGGGGCATCGAGCGTAAACTCGAGTCCCATATCGTTGAGCGTCTTGGTTATAACCACCCCACACTTGAACAACACGGAACGCGAACCTTGTCCGTCGCTGCCCACAGTAGCCTTTGTTTCCTCTGTTGCCGTGATGTTTAGCTTCGGGTTCATTATGTCGCCCGTAAATTCTATGTAGCTTCCGTTCTCGATAGTAAATGTCTTTAGCGGAATAACGGGCAGGGCATATTTCATCTCGCCGTTGTTGAGCGTGTATTTACCCGTAAGGCGCAGTTCGTTGAGCGGGTCGTAGGTCATGCGCAGGTCGCCGCCGCCCATCAGGTCTACAT
>CAKQDG010000157.1 GCA_934219025.1 uncultured Prevotella sp.
ACAATACACCGGTAAGCCCGAGGAACGAGGGCTTTACTTGGCAGAGGGTGTTTTATTGGTTTTCGTCTAAAAAAACATTTGCCACTTCCGATAATAAATATTATCACTCCATATCCCGGATGAACCATTTTTGTGCCCGTAAATTTGTCGTTTTCTTTTCTTTTGATTAATTTTGTAGCGTCATTCTTCGGATGAAGGCAATGCGTTGCCGACGGATAGTCCGGAGTGTGGCTATTCTTATGAAAATGACGTTTGCTAACGTTTGCTTCTGATTAGACTGAAAACTTCCGAAACTTTCAAGCTATAACAATCAGAGGGAGATGGCAGTGAGCGTCTACTATACGTGTATCTATGCACGGCATAAGTGCGCCCTTTCGTAAAGAAGGGGTGCAACTTATGCTATATACATATATACGGCGTTGGCGTAGGCGTGTCTCTTGCTCTGTCCTTGTTGTTATAGGGGTGTCGGAAGCCCTTCAGTCTAACTTGGACATTCAAGGAGCAGAGCCCCTGCGCCAATTTCTTTTAGAATATACAGACATCTAATACATTTATTTATCTGCTTTGGGGGTGAGCAGAAGTCTATGCGCCTACCAAGAGTAATTATAGCTACTTGTATCTGTTTTTATTCATAGTAAGCGTGTCTGACTTTTATATTTATTGTATAAAAATGACAGAAAAGACAACAGACCTCATTATATCAAAGTTGCTCGATGCTTCAAGTATAGAGTACTATGCAGAATCATGCCCTATTGAGGAAATAAACAAGGCAATGGTCTCAAAGCGTGGTACAGGAAAGAAAGGTTTTCCTGAATACTTGGCTATATCTGGCGGCTTTGTTATTGTAATAGAAGACAAGGCAAAGGTTGAAGACCAAGCAAAATACTTGAAAAACAATGAAACTCTGCTGATGGATACTTCTAGCGTAATCAAGTATGCGGAGAATGGTGCGCTGCATTATGCACTTAGCATCATTCAAAACACAAATTTCAAGAAAGTCATTGCCTTTGGTTGCTCGGGTACAGACGAGAAGCGCATTGTTATTCGCCCAATTTACGTTAGTCCAACAGGTTACAAGATTCTGCCAAAGGTAAAGGATTTCTGCCAATTCTCAACCGAAAATATAGAGCGTTACTACAATGAGATTATTTGTGGTAACGAAAGTATTGAACGTGTTGAACTGAGAACCATTCTTAGCCGTGCCAAGACTTTGCACGAGGATTTGCGTAACTATGGACAACTCGGAGATAGCGAAAAACCGCTGGTCGTATCCGCTATTCTTTTGGCATTGGAAGAAAAGGGGTTCTCAACAGAAAGTTTGGATGGAGATACAGTAAAAACTGATGGTCAAAAGATATTTGATGCCATGTCTGCACACATGGAAAGAGTTAAGGTAGAACCACAGGTTAAGAAGCAACGAGTTATCGACCAATTCCGTCTTATCATAAACAGACCTATATTGTCTGAATACGATGAGCGATTGGGCAAATCTCCTCTGCGCTATTTTGCAGAGTATTTGCATTCGAATATCCTAACTGCCATCTGCAATAATTCCCCAGAGGATGTGCTTGGTCGTTTCTATGGTGAGTTTATCAGTTATAGTGGTGGCGATGGGCAAACGCTTGGTGTTGTCCTTACCCCTAAGCACATAACGGAACTGTTTACAGATTTGGCAGAAATCAAACCTACAGACAAGGTACTTGATCCTTGCTGCGGAACAGGTGGCTTCTTGATAGCTGCCATGCACAGAATGCTGACACAGGCAAAAGAGGAAGATAAAGAGAACATCAGAAGAAACAATCTTCATGGTATAGAGTTGCGTGACGATATGTTTTCCATTGCCACAACCAACATGATTCTGCGTGGCGATGGGAAGAGCAACCTTATCTGTGCAGACTTTTTGAAGCAAAAATCAGAAGACATGTACGAGAAAGGCTTTACCGTTGGCTTGATGAATCCACCATATTCACAGGGAAAGACGAAAAGCACAGCGCACTTGACGGAGTTGAAATTTATCTCTCACTTGTTGGATTGTGTCGGGGATGGTGCTCGTTGTGTTGTCATTGTTCCACAAAGTACAATGGTGGGCAAAACGAAAGAAGACAAAACAGACAAGCAGTACATTCTCGATAACCATACGCTTGAAGGGGTGATAACCCTCAATACAGATACGTTCTATGGTGTAGGCACAAATCCTGTGATAGCCGTATTTACTGCACATCAACCACATCCTAAAGATAAGTTGGTGAAGTTTGTCGATTTCAAGGACGATGGTTATGAAGTATTTGCCCATGTCGGACTGATGCCTACAGACAGAGCAGCCGAGAGAAAGAAATATCTTCTTGACTGCTGGTTTCAGGGCAAGACCGCCCCTAACTCTTTTATTGTACGTAGCACCATTGAAGCAGATGATGAATGGCTGCACTCGTTCTACTATTTCAACGATGAAATACCATCAGAGGCAGACTTTGAGAAGACTATGGCAGACTATCTGACTTTTGAGTTTAATATGATTACTCACGGAAGAGTGTACTTGTTTGAAGAAAAGGAGGTGGCGAATGGATAAGCTATTACTTAAGAATAAGGATTGGAAGGACTTCTATCTTTCAGATTTCTTTGACTTTGAAAAGGGAAACCAAAATAATATGGAATCTTTGACTACAGGAACTTTACCTTTGGTCTCTGCCAAAAAGACAGACAATGGCTATAAAGGCTTTGTTTCAAAGGAACAAAAGAAAATCTTTCGAGGGGATATTCTGACATTGAATAACGATGGTGATGGTGGCGCAGGAATAGCTTATTACCAACCAACATCTATGGCATTGGATAGTCATGTTTCCGCATTGATACCCAAGGGGAATTTGAATAAATACCATCTGCTATTTATTTCAATGTGCATAACAAAACAAAGAGAACGCTTTGGACATGGGTATTCGATAAATGGCAACAGATTAAGAGCCTTTAAAATTATGCTTCCTCTTGCTGCTGATTGTACAAATCCTGATTGGCTGTTCATTGAGGAATACATGCACAGAAAAGAAATATTATTATTGAAACCAGCAATAGAAAAATTATCCAAGCGAGTGATACACAAAGAAATATTATGTGGGGTAAAATGGAAAGCGTTTGTTCTCTCTGATATATTTACGATATCAGCAGGTAAACGCCTAACAAAGGCAGACATGAAACACGGCAACCGTCCTTTCATCGGAGCAACTGACAGCAATAATGGAATAACGGCATGGGTTGAAAATTCAAACGAGAGCTTAGACAGTAAAGTCTTGGGCGTAAACTATAACGGAAGCGTTGTTGAAACTTTCTACCATCCTTATGAATGTATCTTCTCTGATGATGTAAAGCGATTGCATTTGAAAGACGATGTGACGGCTTCTGCTTATCTTATGCTATTCTTGAAAACAATGATAGTACAGCAGAAAATTAAATTTGCTTATGGCTATAAGTTCAACGAGAAACGAATGCAAATGCAAAAGATAGTTTTACCGATAGATATGGATAGACAACCAAATTGGGATTATATGGAAACATATATGCAGAACTTGGAGCAACGACAAATATCAGAATATCTTAAATATATCAAAAGAAGAAACCGTAAGAATAAGAATTCCAGTATGCCACGTCTCAAGTAATATGTTTATTTTAATAAAAACTTGTTGCTTATACAAATAATCGCTAAATTTGCACGTAGGAAGCATAA
>CAKQDG010000158.1 GCA_934219025.1 uncultured Prevotella sp.
ATATCGTTAGCAGTCTTAACAACGCCATTGCTAAAGATAACGACACGAATATGTTCGTTACGATGTTTGCCGGTATCCTCGACATGAATTCCGGGGAGCTGGCGTTCTGTAATGCGGGGCATAATCCGCCATTGATTTTACACAACAACAATGATACCGAATTTCTGAAAGTTGACCAGAATCTGCCTCTCGGAGTAATGGAGGACTTCAACTTCACGGAACAGAAAACTATAATCAACAACCACTGTGGAATGTTTTTGTATACCGACGGACTGACTGAAGCTGAAGACGAACAGAAACTGATGTTTGGCGAGGAACGGCTGAAGGAAGTGCTAACGCGGTGTTGCGCTCTGCCGGCGAAAGAGGTTATCGGCTGTATTAATGATGAACTGAAAGAATTTGTAGGAAATGCCGAGCAGAGCGACGACCTTACGATGTTCTGCTTCTATATCAACGACAATAATACTAATGCCGACAATGAGGGAAAGGCAACTTTCTCTCTTGTTATGGAGAACAAGATTGAAGAATCGGCAAAGCTGCCGTCGTTTATCAACGAGATTGGAAAACATGCCAAACTGGATGAAGCATCAAATGGCGCAATAAACCTTGCCGTGGAAGAGGCAGTGGTTAATTCCATCATGTATGCATATCCTGAAGGCAAGTATGGAGAGGTAAAACTCACGGCAACGGTTGACAGCAAAGAGAAAACGATAACGTTTGTTCTCTCCGACCACGGCATCGAATTCAACCCTCTCGCCGCTCCAGAGGCTGACACCACACTTAGCGTTGAGGAACGCGAAATCGGAGGACTCGGCATCTTTCTCGTGAAACAGCTTATGGACAAGATTGAATATAAACGCAACGGGGATGAGAATGTTCTCACCATGACAAAAAATATATAACAGACTATGACACTCGACGATATTATTAAAGGTATAGAAGAGGAAATATCCTCGAAGATTAAACGAAGCGGAATGATGTTCAGAATTTTCTCAAGGGTTAAAACTGAGCAGTCTCTACGCCACAAGATTTTGTTCAAAGACAAGAAATATATTGAGGGAAAGGCTAAAATTCAAGATATGCTCGGTATGCGTATCGTACTCTATTTCCCCGACGATGTAGAAACTTTGTCGATATTCCTCGGAACCAATGATTTGGTGAAGAGCTCTGTTGACGAACCCGACATCTCTACATTCTGTCCGCAACGGCTTAACCTAACGAAAAACATTCCGGAAAAGTTTGTCGAGGACTTCCGGAAAGGGTTGCCTGCAGAATTGGCACAGTATGTTGACGACACGTTTGAGATTCAGGTGCGCACAATCTTCTCTGAGGGTTGGCATGAAGTGGAACACGACATGCGCTACAAATGTAAGCAGGATTGGGTGGGCTGCGAACAGAGCAGCAGAACACTAAATGGCATGATTGCCACTCTCGAAACTGTGGAATGGGGAATGAAATCTTTGTTTCATGAAATGGCTTACCGAAATTATCGGCAAGGTAACTACCGGGCTATGCTTCGCAATAAAATGCGAATACGCTTTGCAGACAATGATTTCTCTCCCAAAATAAAAGATTTTTTGCAAAATAACTGCGATGTGGCAGAAAAGCTTCTTGAAGTAGACCGCATTGTCTTTCTATTAAGTATGCTTCATCGCAAAGACGACATGCTTCTAACATTCGACAATGTGCTATACCTTGCCAACGAAATTGATATTCACAACGAAGAGCTGTCAAGACTCATGGAGTCTGAAACTTTGTAAGAAAAAGAATAAAGTTCCATCAGGAACTGATGCAATACAAAATATTTTAATTCATCTAACACCAAAAGTTGAAGCAGCGGTATGCCAGTCTCACGACTACCGCTGCTTCTCTTTGGGATATCTTAATGCTGCGCAAAGCGCTGTTCGGCAAGTTTTTCATACTTTGTGCCCGGCTTACCGTAATTGGCAAACGGGAATATGCTGATACCGCCACGCGGTTTAAACAAGCCTGTAACTTCAATATAGCGCGGATCCATAAGTTTCACAAGGTCTTTCATGATAATATTCACACAATCCTCATGGAAGTCGCCATGATTGCGAAAACTAAACAGATACAATTTCAGACTCTTGCTCTCTACCATACGAACATCCGGAATATACTTTATGATTATCTCTCCAAAGTCCGGTTGCCCTGTAATTGGACAAAGAGTGGTAAACTCCGGGCAGTTGAACTGCACCCAATAATCATTGTCCTGATGTTTGTTTTCAAAAGTTTCAAGCACCTCAGGAGCATAGTCCATTCTATATTCTGTTTTCTTTCCGAGGGCATGAAGTCCCTCGTTTTTTCTGTTTTCACAATTTGTCATATTCTATATTTTTTATTTTACAACTGAAACAGTTACAAACTACTTATTTTCCAGATATTATAACTTATACCATCATCATATGTGTCCACACCTTCAAATCTCTTTGCTTTTTTCACCACACATATAGTGACGGGCAAGACGATAATTTCGTAAACCGTCTTCAGGATAACCTGCGAAATGACAAGTATTGGTATTTCGCTCCACGGCACCACGCCTCCAAGTGCAAGAGGAAAGAATATCACCGAGTCGGCGGCTTCGCCATACACTGTACTCATTATTGCACGCAAAGCAAACCGCTTTCCACCATCGGAAATTTTCATACGACTCATCACATAGGCATTAATGAAAGAGCCTACGAGAAAAGCCAAGAATGACGCCAAGGCAATTCGCGGAGCCAATCCGAACACGGCATGAAATCCCTCATCGTTGTTCCAATACGGAGCGCCGGGAATGGCATCACACAATGCACCAAATCCGACAAAAAGAAAATTCATGAAAAATCCGAGCCAAATAAGCAGTCGCGCCTTGCGGTATCCCCACACTTCGCACACGCAATCGTTTATGATATACGATACCGGAAATACAAGCAATCCGCCTGTAATACTTATTGGTCCAAAAGAGATTTGCTTTGTTTCAAGCACATTTGCCGTAATCAGGCAAACGCAAAACAGCACGCTGAAAAGCATAAACAGCACGCTTACTTTATTGTCTTTTATATTCATAATTCTTGTTTTGTTTAGGCTATCACCTGTTCTCCAGATTTTTGCCACGGAGGTTTATCAAGCACTCGCTAATTTTCACATTGCCTTTTAAAAGCGGCTGCAAAGGTAGTATTTTTTTTGCAAACGCACAAATTGTATACATCAGAAAAATCCCATACTGACTTTTTTCCAGCCAATATGGGATTTATCTTTCACCGTATTTACCTCATTACAAGAAAATCAATTCCTTGTAAACCTAATGTTCAGCGTATATGGCTTTTGAGCTACGGAATATTTCGTCAGCACGCCCGGTCCGCAACTACTGTTGCCGAGTCCCATCATGGCGGCATCGATATTCAGATATACATTGTCCTCAGTCTGTAGGTCGCAGTCGTGGGCAACGGTTGACAACTGTTTTTCTGAATATGGCAGAGCGGAGAACGAGAACAGTTTTCCATCGGTAGCTGTTATGGTATATCCCCTACCCTTTGCCGTAGACAAAGAGAGTGTTGCCGTCTGCTCGTGGTTACCGCTGAACTGAGGGCGCGGATAATGTACATACTCTTCGCTGACGTTGCTCGTCCATCTGCCGATGCGGGTTGCCTCAAGACGGTCTACGTAGCTGTCTTGCTTGCCCTGTCCGTACCACGACAAAC
>CAKQDG010000159.1 GCA_934219025.1 uncultured Prevotella sp.
GTCAGAGCGGCGGCGGAAAGTCTACTCTCGTCGACCTTATCCCCCGCTACTACGACGTGCAGGAGGGCGAGGTGCTCATCGACGGCATAAACGTGAAGGATCTCGATATCCACGACTTGCGCCAGCTTATCGGCAACGTGAACCAGGAGGCTATTCTCTTCAACGACACTTTCTTCAACAACATCTCCTTCGGTGTGGACAACGCTACACCCGAACAGGTGGAAGAGGCTGCCCGCATCGCAAATGCCGACGAGTTTATCAAGGCTTCGGAAGACGGATACGACACGAATATCGGCGACCGCGGCGGAAGACTTTCCGGCGGACAGCGCCAGCGTGTGAGCATAGCACGCGCCATTCTCAAGAATCCGCCTATCCTTATACTCGACGAGGCTACTTCGGCTCTCGACACGGAGAGCGAGCGTCTCGTGCAGGATGCACTGGAGCGACTGATGAAGACGCGCACTACGGTGGCTATCGCCCATCGACTGTCGACCATCAAGAATGCCGACGAGATTTGCGTGCTCCACGAGGGACATATCGTGGAGCGGGGTACTCACGAGGAACTTATCAACCGCGACGGATACTACAAGAAGCTTCACGACATGCAGTCGTAAGTCGAGGCGGACGGCTGTCTGCATCAATCGGTAAACTCGACTGGGTATAATAGATTGGCACAATAGATTTACATACTCAACTGGTTGCCCCGATTGAAAGACTCGACTGGCATATGCAATCGATGACTTCATATAATGTTAAAGTTAAAACTGTTACTGTTATGGCATACAAAATAGTCTATGGCTTGTTTTATGCAATATCTCTACTCCCTTACAGGGCACTGTATTGCATCGCCGACTTCTTCTACCTTATTATTTATTATATAGTGGGATACAGAAAGAAGGTGGTGAGGAAAAACTTGAGCACAGCTTTCCCCGAGAAAAGCGAGAAGGAGATTAAGACTATCGAGCGCGGATTCTATCGCTGGCTCTGCGACTATGGCGTGGAATCGCTAAAGCTGCTGTCGGTTAGCGACCAGACGCTATTGAAGCATATCGAGTTCCGCAACGTGGAGCAGTTGGAACAGCATTTCGACAAGGGGCAGACTTGTGCCGCCATTCTCGGTCATTACTGCAACTGGGAGATGCTCTCGGCTACGGGTCTCTCGTTCACGCGTCATAAGGATGCCGTCTGCGGACTTATCTACCACCCGCTGCGCAGCAAGGTCTTCGACGAACTGTTCCGTTCATTGCGCCATGCAAAGGGCGGCGTGTGCATCCCAAAGCAGGACATTCTGCGCTATCTCGTAACATACAGAAGGGAAAAGCGCATGTGGCTCTTCGGATACATCTCCGACCAGTCGCCGAAATGGAGCAACATCCACCTATGGCTGCCGTTCCTAAACCACGACACACCCGTCTTCACCGGCGGCGAGCGCATAATGAGGAAGATGAACGATGCCGTATTTTATGTAGATATGGAGCGCCCCCGCCGTGGCAAATACATCTGTACATTCAAGCTCATCAGCGACACCCCTGCCGCATTGCCCGACAACGAGATAACAAAACGTTTCTTCCAGATGCTCGAACAGACCGTACGCCGCGACCCTCGCTTCTATCTCTGGAGCCACGACCGGTGGAAAAGGACACACGAGGAGCTTGAAAGAAGACAGAAAACCGAGGCTGCAGAAGAGCCGGAAACAAAGTAAACAATTTAATTATGATTATAGGATTTGACGCAAAACGCATTGTCAAGAACTTTACCGGATTGGGAAACTACTCCAGAACACTTGTCAACGGACTTGCAGATATTTTGCCGAAAGATGTCCAACTGCGGCTCTATGCCCCAGACAAGGGAAACGACATATTGAGGGAACAGGTAAAGGAGAGGGACAACGTTGGATTCGTGTATCCCGAAAAACATACGGTAAGACTGCCAAAGGCAATCTGGAGACTACACGGCATCGTTGATGATCTGAAAGCTGACGGTGTGGAAATGTATCATGGACTTACCGGCGAATTGCCTATTGGCATAAAGAAAAGCGGAATAAAGACAGTGGTAACTATCCACGACCTTATATTTATGCACCATCCAGAGTACTACAATTGGATTGACACCAAGATTTACGCGTGGAAATTCAGACAGACGTGCAAGGAAGCCGACCGTATAATAGCAATCAGCGAATGTACGAAGCGCGACATCATACGCTTTGGCAACGTTCCGCCGTCAAAGATTGACGTCATATACCAAAGCTGCAACACTGAATACAAAACACGCGAAAGCGAGAAAAAGCTCCAGCAGGTACATACCGACTACCTTCTGCCCGAACGCTACATCGTGAACGTAGGCACGATAGAAGAGCGCAAGAACATTCTGCTCGCCGTAAAAGCCTTGCAACTTTTACCAAAAGAGATAAGTCTTGTGGTGGTGGGAAGACCAACACCGTATGCCGACAAGGTAAAAAAATATGTGGCAGACAATGGCATGGACAAACGAGTGAAATTCCTGCACGGCGTGCCACACGAAGATTTGCCCGCAATTTACCAGATGGCAGAAGCATGCGTGTATCCGTCAAGATACGAAGGCTTCGGACTGCCGATAATCGAGGCGATACAAAGCGGACTGCCCGTAGTGGCCTGCACCGGGAGCTGCCTTGAAGAAGCTGGCGGAAATGCCACAATCTATGTAAAGCCCGACGACGTATACGGAATGGCAAAGGCAATAACGCAAGTGCTGAAAGGCGCACCAGGACGCGAAGAGCGGATACTCAAGGCACAACAGTATGTTTCGAGATTTGAAAACAACAATGTGGCCCAAAAAGTCATCGACATATACAGAAAACTGTTATAGCAATAACAGATAATTTCATGACAGAATTTCGCTTTCATAACATACTGTAAGCATATTTATTCAAAAAACAAGTTGGCAAGCCAAATTTAGTGTCAAAAGTTTTGCACTTTCATTAAAGTTTCCGAACTTTGCATTATCCGCATAATTATACTTACAGATATTTATGCGCAAAGAAAGACGCAACTTGTTTGTCGGCTATTCAAATGAACAACAATTAATACTGTATTTTTATGGCAGAGAATTTGGAAGTAAAAGAGTTGGAGCAAGTAGTAGTGCGCTTCTCGGGCGACTCGGGCGACGGTATGCAGCTCGCCGGAAACATCTTCTCCACGGTTTCAGCAACCATCGGCAACGGAATATCAACATTTCCGGACTATCCGGCAGATATCCGTGCCCCGCAAGGTTCTTTAACCGGTGTGTCAGGATTTCAGGTGCATATCGGCGAGGGAAAGGTATATACCCCGGGCGACAAATGTGATGTGCTGGTAGCAATGAATGCTGCTGCACTGAAGACACAGTATAAATATGCCAAGCCACAGGCTACAATCATTATCGACACCGACAGCTTCGGACCGAAAGACCTGCAAAAGGCTGAATTCAAGACCGAAGACTATCTTGCAGAAATGGGCATTGATGCAGACAGAGTGGTGGCTTGTCCTATCACGAAGATGGTGAAAGACTGTCTTGCAGACTCTGGCATGGACAACAAGGCTATCCTGAAGTGCCGCAACATGTTTGCACTCGGCATCGTATGCTGGCTGTTCAACCGCGACGTGTCGCTGGTAGAGAACTTCCTGAGAGAGAAATTTGCCAAGAAGCCGCAGATTGCAGAGAATA
>CAKQDG010000160.1 GCA_934219025.1 uncultured Prevotella sp.
TCTTCATCTCCGCCCCGAGATATTGCATAAAGGCATAGCCCAAGCCGCCGGCTGCTCCGGCTCCCGGCTCTTCTGACTTGTCGAAGCCGAAATGCAGGGCTGACTTCTCGGCAAAGAGCCGCGCACGGCGGTCGAGCTGCTCCACCATCTCCGGCGTTGCCCCTTTCTGCGGCGCAAACACGCGGGCAGCACCATTCTCGCCACACAGCGGATTGCTGACGTCAGAGGCAAGCGTGAACCGACATTCACCAAGTTCCGTCTTCATCGCCTCGTCGAAGTTCTTCCCTCTTGCAAAGATATCCACAAGCGCCCGTATCATTCCAATTCCGGCATCGCTCGTGCCCGTGCCGCCAAGTCCGATGATGAATTTGCGGCAGCCGCGCTTCACGGCTCTCGCCAGCAGCTCCCCCACTCCATACGTGGTGGAGCGCACAGGGTTTCGCTCGTCCTCCTTAACGAGGGTCAGTCCGCAAGCCTGTGCCACCTCTATTATCGCCGTGCCGTCGGCGGTCATACCATACTGGGCATCCATGCGGCGCATCATATGGTTGTGGATATAAACGGGTTGGAGCGTTCCGCCGAGGGCAGAGGTGAATGCTTCGAGCATCCCGTCGCCGCCGTCGCTCATCGGCAGGCTTACAGTTTCCACTCCCTTGCCATTGAGCACATCCGCCACAGCCGTTTCCACTTCTGCCGAAGTGAGGCATCCCTTGAAAGAATCTATTGCAAGAACGTATTTCATGTCATTTCAAATTTCTTTCCGGCAAAGTTACATATTTTTTTGCTTTTCCGTAAAATGAGAAAATAATATATTACAGAAATTGAATTTCTGAGTGTAGAATGTAGCCTGCATAATTCATAGGATGATATAATGTATATTATCAGAAAAATATGGTTTCTAGACAAAGGAAAAAAGTATTTTATTCTGTTTTATTTGTCAGCATCATGATTTTGATTTCATTTGTTTTTTATGTTTATCGCCCGATGTCGTTTTCGGGGAGACACGAAGTGGCTCGCCTGTGTTATACCAGATGCGGACGACAGAGAGCTTGCTCTCTAAAGAACGCATCCGGTATAACACAAAAAGCCGTAGGCTTGAAAACGACATCGGGGGTATTATTGGTTTTCGTCTAAAAAAATAATCTGCCGATAATATCCAATAGGAATTGTTCTAAATTTCCACATCCCGATTTCTTAATTTTTCTTTAGCGAAAACAGCTGGATTTAAAGAAGCAATGCTTTTCGGGGAGCAAAGCATTGCTTCTCTCCTTGAAAAGCATTGCTTTGCTCTGAGCGGAGAAAATGTCTATACATTCTTTAACTTTTCAAGATGCCAAAGAACTGTGATTTTGTGGAAATTTAGAACAATCTGAATCATAAAAAAAAACTCCGCAATGCCTTAAAAAGCATTGCGGAGTATAATACGAGGTTCAAAGGGTGTGGACATCTACTTTATACTTCCTCGCAGACTCTCATCTCCACTCCCTTGTATACCACTACTATCTTATGAAGCGCAGTGGTCTTCACGGCATTCTTCACCGTTTCCGTATCTGCATAGCGGTTCACTTGTTCGATGGCTTGCCGGCGCAGTTCGTCTACACGCGAATCGGGGTCTTTGCCCTTGGCATATTTCAGCTCGATGATATACGAGTGGCACATGTCGCGGTAGATATCAAGAAGGGGGAGCATGAATATGTCGGCATAGCCCTCCTGAGTATCACTCTCTGATATCGGGCGGTAGAACCGGTTTTGGCAGGTCATTGCCAATGTGAAGCCGTGGACGAAGAATTCTCCCTTCTGGTGGTCGCGCTGGGAGGAATAACGGTGGAGGGCATCGGCTATATACTGGAAATATGCCTGCCAGTCGCCATCATAGGCCAGTCGGCTGGCAAGGTCGCTCTTTTCGTAGTTTTCAAACGTAAGGTCGTTCTCCTTGTAGGTGTCGAGAAGATAGCGGAAGATCTGTTCGCGAACCACTTCGTTGGGGACAACGAATTTTGTCTTTCCCTTGTATGTGCCGGCAATTGTAATCATTCCGAAATAATACAGCAGACTGACGAAATTGTCGGGGTCGCAGATGTTTTCTGCCGGAAAGCCTGTCTTCAGTTCGCCTGTGATGAAGCCGTCGCTCACGAGGCTCTGGATTACGCTTGCATCATGTGAGAACTCCTTGTCGCGGCGAATGAGCATGCGCAACTTGTTGTAGTCCACACGGATGTTGTCTTCCACCATATTGTCGGGAATTACACCTTCATTGCCTATATAATTGTCAATAAAATACAATACCATATTGGAATTGTACATAGTAACTCTACCGAATTTTTCTTTGGCAAAGCAGTAGTTGTCATACCAAGGTTTCATTATCTCTATCAGCTCATCGATAGAATAATCGTGGTAGCCATAAAAGTCCGTGTAATAGGTGAGCATGTCGCGCACTTCCTGTTCTGTAAAGCCCGTCATCTCATTGAAACGAGGGTTAAGGGTATAGTTAGTGCCGATATTGAAGCCGCTCGTAAGATCGTCCATCGTAACGGGACTGACACCAGTGACGAAGACGCGCTCTATGGAAGAATACGTACCAGCCTTGATTGTATCAAAGAAATTCCGGAGATAGCCCGTGCCATGGGTCTCGGAACGGTACTCGTCCAGACAGTTCGGCTCGGAAAGTATCTTATTGGTAAAGTGGTCGTATTCGTCGATAAACAGGTATATCTTCTGATTGGCTTTCCTACATTCCGTGCAGATGTAATCCAGCTGGTCCACCGCCCCATTCTTCCTGTTCAGTTCTTCTTTCATTCCTGAAGGGAGATACTGGGCGTATACATCACAGAAATAATTGAACGCTGTATTGCAATGTGCATCCAATGACTTGCGGTAGTTGTTCAGTTCGGCATTGACTACGGCAAAGTTCAGTTGTATTACGAGATATGAGTTATGCTCCGGCGTGGGATTCTCGCCGATGTAGAGTCCCTTGAACAGCATGTCGAACTTGTCGGCATCGTTCACGTCGTAGTAGTGCTGCAGCATCGACAGGGTGAGACTCTTGCCGAAGCGGCGGGGACGGATAAAGAAGAAGAATTTGTTGGCACGCTCTATCTCCTCTATATAGCGTGTCTTGTCTACATAATAGCAGTCGTCACGCCTTACGGCAACGAAGTTCATCATTCCATACGGAATTCGCTTTGCGTATTTTTTTCTTTCCTCTCTCATAGTTCGCATCCTTTATATTTATCCGACACGGCAAAGTTACACATTTTTCCGGAATATGCAAAAGAAACGATATTGCCAGGAACAATACAAGGGAAATTTGTAGTATACGAAAAATCCGCAATGCTTTTTACGGCATTGCGGACTCTTGTATTTGTTTCAAATTCTTCGGTTACTGCTTCTGGGGCAATGGGCTTTAGTTATGCACCAACGTGCCTATCTGCTCGCCGTCCATAACCTTCTTCAAGTTGCCGACAACGTCCATGTTGAAAACATAGATAGGAAGGTTATTTTCCTTGCACATCGTGGTTGCCGTGAGGTCCATAACCTTCAAGCCACGAGTGTAAATCTCGTCGTATGTAATCTCTGAGAACTTTGTAGCCGTAGGATCCTTCTCCGGGTCGGCTGTATAGATACCGTCCACTCGGGTGCCCTTGAGCATCACGTCGGCCTCAA
>CAKQDG010000161.1 GCA_934219025.1 uncultured Prevotella sp.
GTAATGATTCAACATTGTTTTAATTGTTTATTTTGTTATTTTTGCAAAATGCGGTGCAAAGGTAATACTTTTATTTGTATTGCAAACCTAACGGAATATGGCATTAAACATAAATTAACTAATCCAACTAATTATTTTAGCTCTTTTAGCTACATCTTTTTGAAAATCACGCATCATCCTAAAAATAATTGTCAGTTTTTCAATTTCATCTTTAGCCCACGAGCATCATAAACATCTGAGCCGCGACGTAAGTAAAGCCTCGTCCCGTCAATGTACTTAGAGCACCGAGGCAAAAGGGATTGCTCATTCAAATCTCGAATGCCCGAATCTTCAAGGTAAGCACCAAGTTCATTGTCCAAGAAACGCAGTGTTGCAAGTAAATAAGCCTTATCCGTAGCCACTTCTTTTTCCCAATCCAATGGTGAAGTTCTGTATTGCCCCCATATAAGTTCGTTCTGTTGAACAGAAGTACGAAGCAACGTAGAAAGCGAATCGTATAATTGCTTCACCTCGGTTTCGATCTGCTGCCTATGATCAAAATGAAAACGCGCAACACGAGACTGGAAAACTTTATCTTTTGCAAGCGGAGCAAAGAACAACTTGTTGCGCATATTTTGAGAGTCGTAATGATTTCCCTGAAAATCCATACCGATAGTCCAATCAAAATCCCACAAAGGTCCCATTTTAAGCGGTTTGTCTTCCAGGTAATTCTCCTCGACATAATAACGGTTACACTCATCCATCTGCAACAGGTTTTTCCAATAATACCAGCGCACAAAATTATCCATATCAACCATCTTCTCCCAACGTCGAGCTGTCATGTTGTCGTCAGCAAATATCGCCTCTTCAAAATCATTGACTCTCCGCACGGCATCATTATACATCTCTCCATTCTTCTGTGGCTGGTCTGGGTCTTTAAACTCAAATATCATGTCGTACAGATTCGTTGTGAAATTCACGCTTTCATCTGTTATCTGGTTTGCATATTTGTATTCCAGGATGTAGCCATTGGTTTTGTCCACCTTTACTGTAGACTGACTTACTCGTTCGGCAAGGAAATATGTACCTTGATGGCTGCCATTGAGAACCAATTCAACATAACGCCCCTGCAACGGCCACTCAAAGTCTACCCATCGTCCCGCCTCAAACCCCACAGCTATTCTACACATCGAAGGATCGCAGGCATTTGCCATAAGAGCATACTTCTTGCCAGACGGCATACCGAGAAGCGATATTTTTTTGTCAAACTTCAAGTTATACGGTTTCTTTGCCAAAATCCATGTATAATTTCCACGTCCCCAAAGTTTAACTTCTCCCCTTACCGTTTCATCGGGGGCACACAAAACGAACTTAGCGTCAATTTTATTTTCTTTTGTTATCTCCACAGACGCATCATAGTCTATATAGCATACCGGCAATCCTGTATTCAAATAAGAATTATCCGAGAAGGCAGGCATACTGCACATACACAAGAATACAACGAACAATGTCGCCAACTCTTTTAAATTTCTTTCTAAAAAATTCATCATACACATCAACGATATAAAATTTGCTGCAAAGTTATGAAAAAAAATAAGAATAGAGCAACAACACGTAAACTCTTTATTTTCATTTTACTTATAGGATAGTGTATAACGTTTGCAATCGACTTACTTCGTTCTTTATGTTTATTGACCTCTGACAAGTAAGAATACTGCCACTCAAAAAATTCTGGAAAAACAAAAAAATACAGTCGAATGTGCACATATTTTTGGTTATAAAGGCAGAAAGCATTAATTTTGCACCTATATAATATAATATGTTAGTATGCCATTAAGAATTCCAGATAAATTACCGGCTATTGATATTCTGAAAAAGGAGAATATCTTTGTTATGGACGACACGAGGGCTCTGACCCAGGATATTCGTCCGCTGAAAATCGTTATTCTAAATCTTATGCCGCTGAAGATTACAACGGAAACGGATCTCGTGAGACTCTTGTCGAACACCCCGCTGCAAATCGACATCACATTCATGAAATTAAGGAGCCATACTCCGAAGAATACTCCGATAGAGCACATGATGATGTTCTATAAAGACTTCGATATTATCAAAGACGAGAAGTTTGACGGAATGATTATCACCGGGGCACCTGTGGAGAATTTCGACTTTGAGGAAGTGGGCTACTGGCAGGAGATAACAAAAATCTTTGAATGGGCAAAGTCTCACGTTACCAGTACGCTGTATATCTGCTGGGCTGCCCAGGCTGGATTGTACTACCATTACCAGATTCCGAAATATCCGCTGAAGAAAAAGATGTTCGGTATTTTCGAACAGCATTGTCTCGAACCGTTGCTGCCTATCTTCAGAGGCTTCGACGACATATTCTATATGCCACACAGCCGCCATACGGAAATTCATAAAGAGGATGTTCTGAAAGATAGCAGACTGAAACTTATTGCTGAATCTCCCGACAGCGGGGCTGGTATCATCATGGCCAACCACGGCAGGGAGTTTTTCATTACCGGGCATATGGAATATGCTCCGAATACTCTCGACCAGGAATACAAGAGGGACATGGGAAAACGCGACGACGTGGATATGCCGAAAAACTACTATAAGGATGACGACCCGAAGAATAAACCTGTTGTAAGATGGAGGGCTCACGCCAACCTGTTCTTCACGAACTGGATAAACTATTATGTTTATCAGGAGACTCCTTACGACATCAATCTTATTAAATAATACACCTATTTATATCTACAAGAGATAAGTAACTGTAAAAAAAAACGGCATGGACTTCCTGCCATAAAATCGAATAAATGAGAAAACTTGAACTGCTCGCTCCGGCAAAGAATCTGGAATGTGGCATCGCGGCTATCGACTGCGGTGCTGATGCCGTTTATATCGGGGCTACTCGCTTCGGAGCAAGACAGGCAGTAGGAAACAGTATTGAGGACATTCAGGAATTATGCAGCTATGCACACAAGTTCGGTTGCAAGGTGTATGTAACGGTGAATACTATCATATACGACAACGAACTTGACGACACGCAACAGCTGCTCGACGAACTGGGAAAAATAGGCGTTGATGCTATTCTCGTGCAGGACATGGGACTGCTGAAACTGCAGCTCCCCGATGGTGTGGCTCTCCACGCCAGTACACAGACTGACAACCGCACAGCAGAAAAGGCTGCATGGCTCGCGGAACACGGCTTCGAAAGGGTTGTCTTGGCAAGGGAACTTACATTGGATGAGATTTCCGGCATACACAAGGCTCTGCCTGACACGGAACTTGAGGTGTTCGTGCATGGGGCACTCTGCGTGAGTTATTCCGGCACTTGCTATGCTTCGGAATATTGTTTCGGAAGGAGTGCAAACAGAGGTGCTTGTGCTCAGTTCTGCCGTATGAAATTCGATTTGCTCGATGCCGAAGGTAACGCTATCGAGGAGGGGGCACACTTGCTCTCGCTCAAGGATATGTGCAGGATTGACTCGCTGGAGAGGCTCGCCGATGCCGGAGTTACTTCGTTTAAGATTGAGGGACGGTTAAAGGATATCAACTATGTGCGCAATGTTACGGCGGTTTACAGCAGGAAGCTTAATGAGATTATAGAAAAAAGAAAAGCTGACTTCTGTCGCTCATCGCTCGGAATATGCGATAATGAATTTA
>CAKQDG010000162.1 GCA_934219025.1 uncultured Prevotella sp.
GCAAATGATACTGTAAGCACTCCCGCTGCGAGTGCCAACTGCTGAATCTTTGATTTCATTTGTCTTGTTTGTTTTAAATAAATATTGTAATCTTTTTACCTTAAAATATTATACTATGTTTTGTATAAAAGCGTTCTAATTCATTCATTCCTTAATCTTAATGCTCACAGCCTTCAGCTCCTGCCATCCAGCCTTGTCCGTTACACGAATCATGAAATGGTAGTCGCCAGGGTCTATATCCGTAGGAATTTTTATGTCCACCTTTGCATCATAAGTTTTCAATCCAGTAGGAATAGTCTCGTCCTTGTTGTATACCCATGGATTTACGGGCGATTTCTTGTCGTCGAGCGGACAGTCGCCTGCTGATGTGGAGTGAGTATGGTGGTCAAAATTGTTGTGAATCTCAATATTGTAGTTTCCCAGTTCCACATTATCCGTAAACGTGTAGCTAAACGGTATTGTCTCGCCACGGTGGTATACTTGGCAATCTATAGGGTCGGGCATTGCCCCATCAAGAATTTTCGGTAGCTCCTTGTCATTTTTGTTATCGTCATCATCAGAGCATGATGTTAACACGGCTCCAACTGCTATGACACTTGCTGCAGCAATAGCCGATATCATATTTAATTTAATCTTTCTCATATCGATAAATAAATTATAAAAACATTCTCAAGCTTTTATCAAAATCAAACGGTTGAGGTGGCGAGGCATCCTTTTTATGGATGCCATCGCCCATCAACCTACTTTTCATTAACCCTGAATGTAACTTATTCTTTTGTAATCTGTATTCCTTCAGCCTCTTCCGTAGTAGAATTTCCGTTGGCATCAGTAACAGTGAAGTGGATATGGTATTCGCCTTCCGGTGCATCGGCTGGAATTTGTGGATGTTCATGGAAAAGCACAGAAGTCATGCCGAGATACTTCTCATCGGTATAAGTAAACACATGTTCGTATTTAGCAGCCGTGTTGTGAAACTCCACTTCAATTTTTGCAATCTTGTGAGGTGCCTCAATCTGTGCCTCAAGATGCATTTTCTGTCCGATTATAGCCTTGTGACTATTGTCCTCGCCAACCTCCTTGAATGTAATCTCTGGAGCTCCCTCAACAGGCGAAGTCAGTTTCAAGTCAGAAGTAAAGGTAGTGCTCTGTCCGAGTTTGTCGGTAACGGTAAACGTGAGTTTGTAGTCTCCAGCAGTAGCAGTCGCCGGAATGTCAAGATGCTCATGGAATGTGGTGTTTCTCACTCCGATATATTTGCCGTCTGTCCACGACTTGCTTACTACCATCGTTTTGCCGTCGGCAGAAGCAATGGTAACGTCAATACGGGCGATAAGACCCTCGGCAACCAAGTCGCCTTCAAGATGCAGGTCTTTGCCGATAACACCCTCTTTGCAGTTCTCCTCGCCAACTTCGGCAAGAGCGGCAACAGGTTTTGCAGCCGATGGATTATCGTCGTCGTTGCTGCATGATGACATAACTAAACTGAAAATGCTGAACAGCACTGTGGCTGTGATGAATAATATCTTTTTCATTGTTGTATTCTTTTTTTGTTATTGATAAATTAGAAATTCCAGGTTGCCATGAGTGAGAAGTTTCTTCCCGGCTCCGGCACCCCTATGAGTCTGTAATAACTCGTGTGGTCGTAGTAGCGTTTGTTCAACAGGTTCTCAGCCTGAAGGGTAAGCTCCAAGCGGTTATTGCCAAGTTGAAACTTCTTGCCAACGGTTGCATTGAGCAACTGATGCCCTTTTGTTTTCTTTTCCGGCGGCACAATCCTGTCTTGTGTTCCTACCACCTGCCATTCTACAGCTACGAATCCTGAATTAGCAGGATCCTTCACTGGCAACAGGTAGCGCACTTCAGTACGTGCCGACCATGGAGTGGAGAAGGGTAGGCCATAGCCTTTTTTCTCACCGCTCAATTGTCGTGCATAGAGATACTCACCCTCGGCTGTAAGCTTCAGGCAATTTAGCGGCTTCCATGATGCTGTAGCCTCAAAGCCCCATCTCATCACCTCGGTCTGGGTATAGTAGTATAGCTGTAAGCCCTCTCTATACTCAGGGGTAGGGTTGAGGTAGATATAGTTAGGAAAATAGTTCAGGTAAGGAGTGAACTGCACAGACACCGTGTTGTGTTCATAAACAATTCCGGCATCAGCCTGGTATGATTCCTCAGGTTTCAGGGAAGTGTTGCCCTTCTCGTATCTGAAGATGTTGTAGTTCACACCATCCATTCCCAGCTCCTTTGCTATAGGCATTCTGAAACTCTTGCCAACGTTAAGCTTGAGCACCCAGTCGCCAATCATCTGGTTCATTCCCACCGACCATGTGAAGCTGTTGAACGTGCGTTGCATGCTTGCGGAACGTTCTGTATACACAGAATCGCCAAAGGCGACAGGAGTCTTATACCAGTCGCAGTAGCTATGGATACTTACCCTGCCATGGTCGTATCTTGCTCCAGCTGTCAGATTGAGATTGTCGTTAATCTGCCATTTGTCTATGGCAAAGGCACCGAACTGCAACTGCTCGAAGTCGGGCAGTATGAATCCCCAGCCGCCTCTTCGGTTGTGCTGATACTCTATGCTTGTTCCTGCTTGCAACTGATGCTTGCCGAGAGTTTGCATAGCCTTCACGCTTGCCGAGAGAGTCTGCTTGGTGAAACATCTTTCCAACGTGCCGTCGGGTATAGGCATATAGCCATGAGAGACAGGTTCAGACAATTCGCGCTGACGGTTGTTTTGGTATTCAAAGTTACCCTCAACCATACCGTTCGTCCAGTTCCAGTCCGTATGGTTGGATACGGAGAAGTGGTTTACTGTGTGATACGGTAGGTCAATGTCGCGCCGCGAACTGTCGTAGTCAATATCCGAGAGCCTTACTTCCAGACCATGTGCATTGGCAAAGAAGCCCGCCTTGGTATTGACATCGGCAATTCTGAACGATGTGTTCCATCTACCGGCGGCATAGCCGAGCATCAAACTTCCGTCCATCTCTCTTCCGGCGGTGTTGCGCAGCCGGCGGTCTTTCAGTTTGATGTAATAGGAGTAATACTCGATGCTGTCCACTGGCACCTTGCTGTCTGCATAGTCTACAAATGTGGCATTTGCCTTATACCAGAACTTGCTTTTCCTGCCCATTAGCCTCAGTGATGCTCCCACCGATTCATTGCTGCTTCGTGAGAAGAGATTTGCCGTACCGGAGAAACTCTTCACAGGCAAGACATTACTTCTCAAATTGATTACACCACCAATGGCATCCGAGCCATAGGTTAGTGCGTCAGGACCTTTCAATACCTCAGCCTGGTCTATGGCATATTGGTCAACTTCCAGTCCGTGGTCGTCGCCCCACTGCTGTCCCTCATGCTTTATGCCGTTTTCTGCCACAAGCACGCGGTTGAATCCCAATCCACGGATAACGGGTTTCGATTCTCCCGAACCAACGCTCATGGCTTTCACTCCCGGCAACTTGCTGAGGGTCTGCATCAGCGAACCGCTGAAGTTTTCCTGTATAAACTGTTTGCTTGCCGCCACCACATTGAGCGACGACTTCATCTGTACTTCTTTGTTGGAGCTTCCGCTTACTACTACTTCATGTAGG
>CAKQDG010000163.1 GCA_934219025.1 uncultured Prevotella sp.
CCGAAAAGCCTTGGTGGGATGCAATGAACGATCCTGGCTACAACCAGATGAAATATCTGAAGTGGCTGATGCTTGCCTTCCCGTTCACTGAGGGACAGGGCGACCAGAGCATCATAGCCGGACAGAACGGCGAGCGCTACGACAGGGTAATTGCCATGCGCGGTTCTGACTTTATGCTCGTTTACAACTACAGCGGAAAGCCGATGCAAATCGACTTGACAAAGATCAGCGGCGCAAAGAAGAATGTTTGGTGGATGAACCCGAGCGACGGCAAACTGACTTATGTTGGCGAATTGGACAGCAAAGTTACGGAGTTTACTCTCGACGGCGCTTATCTGCGCGGCAGCGACAGAGTGCTCATCGCCGTTGATTCTACAAAGGATTACATCAGCAAGACTCAAACGGAACTGGAGGAGAAAGACTAATTATTCTAACGCCTCATAATATGACATACACGCCCCTGCAACAAAGAATTGATGTTGCAGGGGCTTTTTTTGTCAAACGCTTGCATCTTCGGATTAGATAATGTAACTTTGCATCTGTCTGATATTATTCAAAACTAAATTATTGCAAAGATGAAAATACTTCAAAGTTCTATTTTCCGCGCCATCTGCTCCATCGCCGTTGGCGCGATGCTGATAAAGAATCCCGACAGCACGGTGAAGGGTATCACAATAGCCATCGGGGTGTTGTTTCTTGTGTCGGGTGTTATCTCATGCCTGGCTTATTTCAACGCCCGTATGCACTCGGCAGAAAACGAGGTGTATGATGCTGACGGCAAACTGCTCGTCGGTGGCAGACCGATGTTCCCGATAGTGGGACTGGGCAGCGTGATTCTCGGTTTTGTGCTTGCACTGATGCCCGGGGCATTCGTCACATCGCTCATGTATGTGCTGGGGGCAATAATCTTGCTTGGCGCCCTTAACCAGTTTCTGTCGCTCATCCAGGCACGCAAGTTTGCTGTTCTGCCTCTTTGGGTGTGGGTATGCCCTACTGTGATTATGCTCACCGGACTGTTCGTAATAATAAAGCCTATGGAGACTGCCGGACTGCCGTTGCTCATCCTCGGCTGGTGTCTGTTGCTGTATGGAATAACGGAATGTATCAATGCCTTCAAAATTCAGCAATGCAAGAAGTCGCTGCAGAAAAGCGCACGTCAGCAAGAAAACAGCAAAGAACAGAATGATATTTAGAACAGAGGAATAAAATTCCTTTAAGTTTAGTTTCTGACAACAGATAAATTAAAAAGGAGGCAAGAGATAGCTATATGTGCCATCATCTTGTCTCCTTTTCATATTTTTTCATTTCTCAATCTTTCAATTTTTAAATCTTTCAATCTTTCAATCTTTCAATCTTTCAATCTTTACTGCATCAGTCTTTCGATATACTTGCAGACCATTTCAATGCCCTTTACGTTCTCGCCGCCTTGCGGGATGATGATGTCGGCATAGCGCTTGGTTGGTTCGATAAACTGCTCGTGCATCGGTTTCAAGACTTCAAGATAGCGGTCTACCACCATCTGCACGTCTCTGCCGCGCTCCACGATGTCACGCTGGATATTGCGGATAAGACGCTCGTCGGAATCGGCATCAACAAAAATCTTCAGGTCCATCATCTCGCGCAGTTTCTTGTTGAGCAGCGTCATTATACCCTCGATGATGATAACCGGTTTCGGTTCTACATGAACGGTCTCCGGCAATCGGTTGCAGAGAATGTAAGAGTAAGTAGGCTGTTCAATGGCCTTGCCGCTACGCAGTTCGTTCACCTGTTTTATGAGCAGTTTCCAATCGAATGCATCGGGGTGGTCGAAGTTGATGGCATGGCGCTCCTCCTCTGTCATGTGCGACGTGTCGTTATAATACGAGTCGAGTGGCACTACCGAAACATAATGCGGCGGCAGCGCCTCGACGATTTTCTTTACTACGGTGGTCTTGCCGGAACCCGTGCCACCAGCTATTCCTATTATTGTCATATACTTATTTTAATGAAGAGTGAAGAGTGAAGAATGAAGAATGAAGAATTCGGGATACTTATACATAAATTCATATTGTTCGTGTCCCCATTATTTATAATACTAATACTCTCTATTCCCTAATCTCTCCTCTCTAATCCTTAAACTAAAATCCCTAATCTCTCCTCTCTAATCCGATCTTGTACATTTCCGCCTTCTTCTCCAGTTTCATCGGGTAAGCCCTCGAACTGCTTGGCATACGGAAGAGTTTCATTTGTTTTCCTTTGAAAGAGAAATCCACCGACATTCCCACCTTTGGCACAGGGCATCCGAAATGAGAGGCAAAGACAGTTGCCGCCTTCTCGCCTGTTGTGATAACCGTTGTACAATGTGGCAGTTTTGAAAGTAGGGCATCAAGATCAGTAGGTTTAACCACCTCAAGGTCCTTGTCAGAAGCCGTATTCTTTGTCCGTCTTACGGCACATGCCGTATCGTAAAGTGCCACGCCCTCTTTCGAGAGGAAGTCTATGAGCATATCCTTTTTGAACCTTTTGTTTTCTACATCCACAAAGTGGTCTTTGTCATCGAAGAATATCAGTCCGAATATCCTCCACATGTCGTTGATGAAGTTAGGATAGAAGAAATCCATGCTCCATCTCTTCTTAGACGGTGGAAAACTGCCGAGCATCAGCAGCCAAGCGTTTTCGGGAAGAAAGGGTTCGAGAGGATGAAGTTCACAATTCATAATACCTTTTTCTAATTCCTAATTCCTCTTTTCTAATTCCTAATTCCTAATTTCTAATTCATTTCATTTCGCTTCCTTCAACAGATACACCACAACTGGCAGGTGGTCGCTATATCCGTCGAGCCAAGAGCCGCCGGCATGCGTACGCTTAGGAGCACCCTTGTATTTGCCTTCGCTCTGTATAAGATAGTCGCGACGGAAAATCTGGTTCTTGAAGAATTTGAGAGTAGAGAAATCCTTTTTGCCTTTCTTGTTCAAGAGGTTGGGAGTCATAACAATCTGGTCGAACAGATTCCACGAGCCGGAATAGAACAGTGTGCCCTGTCCTTCCTTTGCAAGAATGTTATAGAACGGGTTATACATATTGTCCTTGCCCACTTCGTCAATCTCCGGCTTGCAGCCCAGAGCCTCGGTCATACTCTTGTTTGTAGGGTCGTCGTTCATATCGCCCATGACAAACACCTTAACCTTCGGATCGTCGCGGAGCAGAGAGTCCTTCAGTGCCCTTACCTGTCTGCCGCCCGATTCGCGATAGAATGATGTAGCCGCGCGGCTTGGCCAGTGGCAAACTACAAAGGCAACATGTTCGCCGGCAAGCGTACCGCTGACGGTAAGGAAACCGCGGGTAAGGAACGCACTGTCTTTCTTCAACTCCTGCACGTAAGGCACGAGTTTGGCATTGCGCACGCTGAAGAGAGCAGGATTATAGAGTAGGGCACAGTCGATGCCACGGCGGTCTGGTCCCTCGATATGCACATATTTATATCCGCGAGCCTTCAGCGGTTCCTGAGCCGTGAGGTCGTCGAGCACTTTGTGGTTCTCCACCTCACTCAGTCCGATAACAGCGCAGCCAACACCTGGCAACTTATCTGTTCCCATATCAGCAAG
>CAKQDG010000164.1 GCA_934219025.1 uncultured Prevotella sp.
CAGATGTAGAAGATGAGGATATGCTTGTAGAGGCACCGCGCCTACTTTCGGCTGTAATAAGCTCCCAGAAAAATGCAGAACTGCGAGCTACGGATAAAACGCTTGTAAGACCATTGTCTGGTTTTCGCGTTAGTAACCTTTTTACCGGAGGACAGTCGGGACTGTCGCTTGGCTCTGAAATCATGCGCGATATTGCGTCGGCTGACCAAATATGCATCATCGTTTCCTTCCTTCGTATGTCGGGAATAAGGATGATGCTCGATCAGTTGCGTGATTTCTGTAAGGTGGATGGACATTCTCTGCGCATCATAACGACGACATATTGTGGAGTGACCGAGGCAAAAGCCGTGGAACAACTTTCTCTGCTTCCAAATACTGAGATAAGAATATCATATAACACCAAGATTGAACGGCTACATGCAAAGTCATATATCTTTGTTAGAAACTCAGGTTTCAGCACTGCATATATCGGATCGTCAAACCTTTCTCATTCTGCCCAAACCGACGGATTGGAATGGAACATCCGTGTTACGAACGTGGAGAATCCGCATATCATAAAGTCGGCACTTGCTACTTTCGAGAGATATTGGAACAGCGAGAACTTTGAAGATTTCCGCTTGGGGGGAATAGAGAAATTCCAAAAAGAACTCTCGTTGCAGAGAAGTCGTGGCAAAGACAATGTCGTGGATTTGTACACCCGCTATCAGCTCTTGCCTCACCAAAAGATGATTCTCGACAAACTGCAGGTGGAGCGTGAAGAAAACGGACTGTTTCGTAATCTCGTTGTTGCAGCCACAGGTACTGGTAAAACAGTAGTTTCGGCTTTCGACTATAAGCGGTTCAGAAAGGATTATCCACAGCATGAAAAACTACTTTTTGTAGTCCATCGAGAGGAAATCCTGAAACAGTCGCTGCGCACTTTCCGTAGCGTGCTCGGCGATGCCAACTTCGGTGAACTGTGGGTCGGAAATTTCCGACCGGAGGATTCACTCGAGCACCTCTTTGTTTCTGTTGCTACACTCAACAGCAATATTGACATCTTCCGTCAGCAAGGTCTTGATTATTACGATTATATCATAATTGATGAGGCTCACCATGCTGCAGCGTCAAGCTATAGAGTGCTTGTGGATGAATTCAAACCACGGGTGCTTCTTGGACTTACCGCCACGCCGGAACGTATGGACGGCAGAAGTCTGCTGCCTGATTTCGGAGGAAAGATAAGTGCCGAGATCCGTTTACCGCAAGCTCTCGACGAGGGATTGCTCACGCCTTTTCAATATCTCTGCATTTCTGACCCTCTTGATATCTCGGGAAACGAACTGTGGGCAAACGGAAAGTATATTATATCAAAACTCACCGATCGTCTTTGCAATTACGAGCGTACAGGACTGATAATAAGCAAGCTCCGCGAATATCTTCCAGACGAGACCAAGTGTCATGCCCTTTGCTTCTGTTCCGACAAGCGCCATGCAGCTTTCATGGCAGAACAGTTCTCAAAATATGGATTGAAGGCTGCTGCTCTTACGGCAGAGACTAACGCCGAGGAACGTGCCAGAGTGAATCGCGAGTTGGCTTCAGGAATGATTAACTATCTGTGTGTGGTGGATATCTTCAACGAGGGTGTAGATATTCCTGAAGTCGATACAGTGCTTTTCCTTCGACCCACCGACAGCCTTACCATTTTCCTGCAGCAGCTCGGACGTGGATTGCGACTTAGCGCCGGAAAGGACTTCCTTACAGTGCTCGACTTCGTGGCTCAGGTAAACCGACAGTATGATTTCTCCAATCGTTTCCGTGCCCTTTGCACCCGCAAAGACCGCAACATAGAGGAACAAGTGAAAAATGGCTTTACGCTCCTTCCTCATGGTTGCTCCATCTTTATGGAACGGAAGGCAAAAAGCTATATTCTCGAGAATATACATAGTGCGGTATACAATTCTCGGCGTCTCGTTCGCGAACTTATGGCATACGATTCTGTGCCGACACTTTCGCAGTTTGTCGATAACTGCGGACAAGACATCCGGCTGATATATAAAGGCGGCAAATGCTGGACTTCCCTAAAATGTGAGGCTGGCAAATGTGCTCCATTGTATTCTGATGACATTACAAAACGGCTGACGAAAGGTATGGCAAACCTCGTTCATGTCAATTCCGCAGCATTTATACAATTCGTGCGTAACTTCCTGAATAACGGATGCAGAGTCGTCGATGAAAATTCTGCTGACGATAAAAATCGTGAGGTGCGCAGGCAATTCTCAGTAATCCTCTATTATGCTTTATTTCAGGACCGTGTAAGCAAACTCGGATATTCCGATATCTACGAACCTCTTCAGCTTGTGGAAAATTATCCATTGTTTAAGCAGGAGATGAATGAACTTCTGGACTATCTGCAAGATAATCTATATTTAAAAACATATCCGATGAAAAATGGTTTGTCTGGCGGACTGGAACTTTACGGATGTTATACCAAAGAGGAAATCTTTGCCCTCTTTGACAGACAGACTGCTGACAAGAAAATGCAAGGTGCAGCATCCGGAGCTTTCTCTATTGAGGAGAAAAACGTAGAGCTGTTCTTCGTTACCCTCAATAAGTCGGAAAAGGATTTCTCTCCGACAACACAATACGACGACTATTTTATAAGCGAAAACCGTTTCCACTGGCAGTCACAAAACTCTATGTCGCATACCAACAAGGGGGCACGTTACGTTAATCAGCAATCTAACGGCAGACGCTTTATACTGTTTGTCAGAGAAGAAAAAAAAGACGGATTCGGCAATACCTGTCCGTATTACTGCATGGGATTTGTTGACTATGTCCGTTCCAGCGGCAATTTCCCTATGAACATAGAGTGGCAGTTGGAAAAACCAGCCATGGCACAGTTTGTAAAGGTAGTTTAAAAACAATATGAAAACGATAAACGTAGTAGCAGCAATAATTTGCGATAAAGACAAATATCTTGCAACTCAGCGAGGATACGGCGAATTCAAAGACTGGTGGGAGTTTCCTGGCGGAAAGATCGAGCCGGGCGAAACACCAGAACAGGCTCTCGAACGAGAGATACAAGAGGAACTGCAAGTTGAAATAGCCATTGACCGCCATATAGTAACAGTAGACCACGACTATCCAAACTTTCATATCCACATGTATTGTTATCTTTGCCACATTCCCTCAGGAACGCCTATACTTGTAGAAGCTGAATCCGCCCGTTGGCTTTCAATAGAACAGCTAAACTCCGTAAACTGGTTGCCCGCAGATATAGTGGCAGTGGAAAAGCTCAAAGAAATACTTTAAATAAATCATAGAATAAAGCAATGCTTTGTCCCTCGCAAAGCATAGTTCCTTTAAAAGTATCGCAATGCTGCACTCTCGGTACCAAAACCCTTCACCATTTTGGTACCGCGGGTCGCCGCCTTCCATCCCCTCATTTCCTCTATCAGTCTCATTAGTCCTATATGTCCCATCCCTTCTATAGTCCCATTAT
>CAKQDG010000165.1 GCA_934219025.1 uncultured Prevotella sp.
ATTCGAGTATAACGTCGGCAGCTTACAGCGTTTCCGACGACGGCGTTGTAGTAGGTGAATACACCGATGAAAGCTATGAAAGCAATGGTGCCGGTGTATCTCTTGCCGGATATTGGGCAAACCATAAGTGGAACAGAATGGAGTTGCCTTCGGGAACTATCACTTTCGGACGTGCCGCATCTATCTCTCCTAATGGCAAATATGCTACGGGAGCGGTTGTAAAGGATGGTAAATATTATGGCTATATCTGGGAAAACGGAAAAATAAAGAAACAGCTAACGCTGACGTCAAGTGCCTGCTTCCCTTATGCAATATCGCCAGACGGCGAGTTGGCAGGAGGCTGGATGTATAGTACAAAAAGCAACCGCAGGGCATGTATATGGGAAGCAAACGGTGATGTAACATGGCTGACCGACCAGGTGAGTCCGTGGAGCTCTGTCAAGACTTTCTCCCACGATGGTAGTAAAGCTTTGTATTATGGCGGACCGGAAGAAATCAACGGTTCTGTGGCCGTAAGAGCAATTTATGACGTAGCAACAAAGACCAAGACCCCGATATACGATTTGAGTTCAGAGGGTCAGTTCTTGCTGTATGACATAAGCGATAACGGAACAGTCGTAGGTTCAAATGCCGATAGAGGTTATATGTGGAAAGACGGAAAGGCACTATGGGCAGACCAGTATCTTACGGAAAAAGGTGTAGACTTGGCTGCAGAGCATGTAGTAACAATGCCAGGCACAGACTATCCGTGTATTTACAGAGCGTCATCCATTTCAGCAGACGAAAATGTTATGGGCTTCCTCTATTACAACGATGATGTAGACGAGAGTGGCAACCTTGCAGCCGGAATGCAGTCGATGATTGTCAAGTTCAACGAGCAGACAACAGGACTTAGTCCTCTCAGTCTAAAAGCCACTCAAGTATCAGGAATGAAATCCGTTTTGCTCTCTTGGGTAGACAATGTAGCAGCACAGGGCGTTTCCGGATACAATGTTTATCGCGACGACAAGAAGATAAATACGGCATTGGTAACAGACAAATCGTATGTTGATGCCGCTCCAGCAGACGGTGAGCACAGATACACCGTTACAGCAGTATATGGAGAAACAGAGTCAGCAAATAGCGACGCAGCAGTATTGGCTGTAGCCGACTGGAAAGTTTCTGCTCCTACGGCACTTTTCACTCAGCAGCGTGGCTATAACAATGCTTATCTGAATTGGGCTGCTCCGACAACGAACTATTCTTCGTTGACATACTTCAATCCGGACAATTCACAGATGGAGGGCTTCGGACTAAGTTCTGCAGGCAGTGGCTTCGAAACTGCCGTAAAGTTTGACGGCGTTACGACCTCGGCATATAAAGGACAGAAAATACGTTCAGTTGGTTTCTATCCATTATCAGAACAGGGCTCATGGAAGATAAACCTGTATACACGTAATGCTGACGGTAAATTGCAGCTGCTGTATTCTCAGCCAGTTTCACAGCAACTTGTATATGGCGAACGCAACGACGTGAAACTGTCAGAACCACAGAATGTACCGAATGGAGAACTGCTCGTCGGCGTGGAGGTTAATGTTACTACAGCTGCCCAGAACATCGTAGGCGAGAGTTACGGTCAGGCAACGGAACGCACTACCGACTTGCTCCGTAAAACAGGAGAAGACGATTTCTATTCAATAGGCGAATATTTCAGACGCAACAGCTACCTGTATCCTGTTACATGGGCTATTGATGCTACGGTTGCTCCAGATGGAGTAGATCAGACACAGGACGACATCGACCACTACGAGGTGTATAGCGACGGAGCAAGCGTCGGAACGACAAAGGATCTTTCTTTCATCGTGCCAGCAAATGCAAAGGGTGAACATTCTTTCGGTGTCAAGGCGGTATATGCCAACGGCAAGGAGTCGGATGTTAAGTATGCAACTCTTGATATCAATCCAAATGAAGAGATGCTCAAGGCTGTAGATGACGTTGTAGTATCGCAGAACGGCAAGACAGCAGTAAAAGCAAAATGGGATACACCTGTAGACAATGACGCACAGAAGTTACAGTATTCATCCGATGTTCCTTCGAATACGGCAGTAAAGGGTTCAGAATCAAATAACTATGGTTTGATGGCAGGTGCCCTCTATTCGTCAAAGGCTCTGAAGAAACACGACGGATATGTAATTACTTCGGCTCGTTTCTATCCTTTAGCAGATGCTGTGTTTACGGTATACCTTTACAAGGATGACAATCTCGTTGAGGAGGTGGAAGTGAACGACTATAAACTCAAGACCTGGAACACTGTTAAATTCAGCAAACCTGTTACTGTTGATTCAAAGGCTTCTTACAAACTTGTGGTAGACTGTTATGATGTAACACCAAATGCTGCACCGCTTGCTATAGATAATGCACCTTTCGCCGACGGATACTCAAATCTCTATTCGCTTGATAATGAATCATGGGGCACGCTGTATTCTTCACAGAACAGTATTACCGGAAACTGGCTTATCGGATTGAATATCGAAAATCCTGTGGCAATGGAACTTCCTGTTGCCGGATATGACGTGAATATCGACGGAGAGAAGAAAAACGCAGGAATGCTAACCGAGAGTTCTTATGATTACGATTTCGTGACAGAAGACAGTAAGGAGCATCAGATTAGCGTTGATGTATATTATACTGTAAAGGCTCAAAGCGTAAAGGGTGGTGTTACTCGTTTCTATATCGGTTCGGCAGGAATCAACGGAAACACTATTGAGCGCATCGAGGTGCGTCAGGGCGACAACGAACTTACGGTTACCGGCAATAATGTATCTTCTGTTGAACTCGTTTCTGCATCGGGTGCTGTTGTTGCATCAAGCCATAGCAATACAGTATCGCTTAATGGTGTTGCTACCGGTGTGTATGTTGTAAGGACAACAGTGGGCGGTAATGTCATTACAAAGAAGATTCAGATTGTGAAATAAAATTCTGATATAGAAATAACATTCCGAGTTGCGGAATATACCATAATCCCCGTCGGGAACAAGCATGTTTGTGCTTGTTTCTGACGGGGATTTTTTTGACTCATCCGATATTTGGAGTGATGATTACAATCTCCCACAGATAGCACAGATGACACGGATTTTTTGTCTAAATATAGGCTATGCCCACAGATTTAGTGTTGCTGGCTTCGCCGCAAGATTACACAGATGAGAGCTGATTTATATAGAATTTATCATACAATCTGTGTAAATCAATCCACGAAGAAGGCGACCATACATCTTTTTGATATTGTCTTACTGTCCGCATGGAAAATCCGTGATATCTGTGTAATCTGCGGGAAAATAATATCACTCCATTTTCCGGAAGAACCATTTCTTGGTTGATTTCATTCAAAGAATAGCATGAGTTTTCTTGTTTAAGAAAATCTTCTTTTCTCTTTATCCATTTTTCTGGA
>CAKQDG010000166.1 GCA_934219025.1 uncultured Prevotella sp.
ATAACGGGAGTATAGCATTGCTACACTGATTGAGAAAATGGGGGCATGAAAAGACTGAATGAGACATAAACATTGGAAATGTGTGTTAATAATAAACGTTTTTTATTAATAATTTGACAGATATAAATAAAAATTCGTATGTTTGCATGGAATAAACATTTTTATATACTTAGAATTATATTTATCATGAATGAAGAAAAGCTTTACAGAATGATAGAGGAGAAGGAGGGGATGGTTTCGCTTGCTTTTCCTGCACTGATGAGAAAGGTGTATGTATGGATGGCTCTCGCGCTGGTAATTACCGGTTTTACGGCATTTGGCATTGCCAGCAATCCGGGGATTGCATACACGATAGTAACGAACCAGGTGTTGTTTTGGGGTCTTATCATAGCCGAATTCGGTTTGGTTATTGCTATCAGCGGCGCCATCAACAAGTTGTCGGCAGCTACGGCAACGCTGCTGTTTGTGTTGTATTCGATAATTAACGGCGCCACTCTGTCTGTGATTTTCATGGCCTACACCCTGACGTCGATTGCGAGTGTGTTTTTCATAACAGCCGGTTTGTTTGGCGTGATGGCATTTATCGGATATACCACGAAAACGGACTTGACGTCTATCGGCAAGGTGCTTTTTATGGCTTTGATTGGGATAGTCCTTGCCACGATAGTGAACCTGTTTATCGGCAGTTCGATGCTCAACATGATTGTGAGTTATATTGGCGTGGTGGTGTTTACGGGTCTTACGGCATACGATTCGCAAAAGATAAAGAATATGCTTTATGAGGCGGACGACATGGATGAGGGGATGCAGAAGATTGCCCTGCTTGGTTCTCTGACGCTTTACCTGGATTTCATCAACCTGTTTCTCATGCTGCTGAGGATTTTCGGTAACAACAGAGACTAAGATAGGGATTAGAAACTTTAATAATTAAGTGATATTTATGCATAAACCATGCTCAGCGGCTTGGTTTATGCATTTTATTTTATGTTTTTTGCATAAAGATTTTGCATACCAGCACATTTTTGTATATATTTGCATCAAAATCAGCATAAATATACCGACTATGAGAGTAAAAAGTAGTAGAATGGAGATACTGAAGATGCTAATCTCGAGCAAGGAGATGGGCAGTCAGGAGGAGCTTCTCAATGCATTGAGCAAGGAGGGCTACAATATCACACAAGCCACACTGAGCCGCGACTTGAAGCAGTTGAAGGTGGCAAAGGCGGCGAGCATGAACGGCAAGTACGTGTATGTGTTGCCAAACGAGACGATGTATAAGCGCGTGTCGAAAGTGGCATCAATCAAGGAAATGATGCAGTCTACGGGATTTAGGTCGATAAACTTTTCGGGCAATATGGGAGTGATAAAGACACGTCCCGGCTATGCAAGCAGCATAGCCTACAACATTGACAGTAGCGATCTGCCCCAGATATTGGGAACCATTGCCGGAGACGATACGATTTTTATAGTAAAAGGTGTGGGAGTGAGCAACGAGGAGGTTGTAGAGGGTCTTCGCCATATTCTGCCCAACATAGAATATTAAGGAATAGAGACATATAAGAAGAGAATGGAAGAGATTAAAGTGTTGGTGGCTGATGCCTCGCATGAGAAATATGTGGACACCATACTTAAAACCATCGAAGATGCCGCAAAGGTGCGCGGCACGGGTATCGCGAAACGAACCCACGAATACGTAACGACAAAGATGCGCGAGGCAAAGGCGGTGATTGCCCTGAGTGGCGAGCGCTTTGCCGGGTTCAGCTATATCGAGACTTGGGAAAACAAGCACTATGTAACCACTTCGGGACTTATCGTGCACCCCGACTTCCGCGGTTGTGGACTTGCCAAGCGCATAAAAGACATGACATTCACGCTGGCACGCACGCGCTGGCCGGAGGCAAAGATATTCAGTTTGACGAGTGGTGCCGCCGTGATGAGAATGAACACGCAGCTCGGCTACAAGCCCGTTACCTTCGCCTCGCTTACCGACGACGAGGCATTCTGGCGAGGTTGCGAGGGATGTTGCAACGTGGATGTGCTGAAGCGTACGGGCAGGAAATACTGCATCTGCACCGGCATGCTCTACGACCCGGAGGAACACCTGCCCTGCAAATTGCCGGAGGAGGTGATGGAGAGGATTAAGAAATTGAAAGATTGAAAAATTGAAAGATTGAAAGATTGAAAAATTGAAAAAATGAAAGATATGGAAGAGAAAAAGAAAAAAGTGGTAGTCGCTTTCAGTGGCGGACTCGACACATCATATACAGTAATGAAACTCTCGAAAGACGGATACGAGGTGTATGCGGCATGCGCCAACACCGGAGGATTCAGCGAGGAACAGCTCAAAAAGAACGAGGAGAATGCATATAAGCTCGGGGCCAAGGCTTATGTTACGCTCGACGTTACACAGGAGTATTACGAGAAATCACTGAAATACATGATATTCGGCAACGTGATGCGCAACAACTGCTATCCCATCTCCGTATCATCGGAGCGCATCTTCCAGGCTATCGCCATCGCCAGATATGCCAAGGAAATAGGAGCCGACGCCATTGCCCACGGTTCTACGGGAGCCGGCAACGACCAGATTCGTTTCGACATGACATTCCTCGTTATGGCACCGGGCGTGGAGATTATCACACTGACCCGCGACCACGCGCTGAGCCGTCAGGAAGAGGTGGACTATCTAAACGAAAACGGCTTCTCGGCAGATTTCACAAAGCTGAAATACTCTTATAACGTGGGTATTTGGGGAACCAGCATATGCGGCGGCGAGCTGCTCGACCCGGCTCAGGGACTGCCAGAAGAGGCTTACTTGAAACACGTTACGGCAGAGCAGCCAGAAGCTGAGCTGAAGATAACATTCGAGAAAGGAGAGATAACAGCCGTGAACGGAGAGACGTTTGCCGACAAGGTGGCGGCAATACAGAAGATTGAAGAAATCGGAGCCGCATATGCTATCGGCAGAGACTGCAATGTGGGCGATACTATAATAGGTATAAAGGGACGCGTGGGCTTTGAGGCGGCAGCGCCGAAACTCATCATCGAGGCACACCGACTGCTGGAGAAATCCACGCTGAGCAAATGGCAGCAGTATTGGAAAGACCAGGTGGCCAACTGGTATGGCATGTTCCTACACGAGAGTCAGTATCTGGAGCCAGTGATGCCGGATATCGAGGCAATGCTCACTTCATCGCAGCGCAACGTGAACGGTACGGCAATACTGAAACTCCGTCCTTACGGCTTCGAGACCGTGGGCGTGGATTCAGCCGACGACCTGCAGAAGTCAAAGCTTGGCGAATATGGCGAAATGCAGCACGGATGGACATCTGAGGACGCCAAGGGATTCATCAAAGTGCTGAGCAC
>CAKQDG010000167.1 GCA_934219025.1 uncultured Prevotella sp.
AAAAAAGACGAGTCAAGTCTGGATGATTATTTAAATTCCAAACTGGAAAATTATTTTGATGGCATTATGGGAGAAGAGAAAAATAGGCTCCAAGCTGAGAAAGTAAAATATCAACAAGAGATAGAAAAACTAAAAGCAAAAGTCAATGATGAAGGTAAAAAAGAACGCAAAAAAATTATAGAGAATGACTTTGGAAATTTAGTTTTAAAGTACACTATGAAAATGAAAGTTCATTTAAATCCTGAGAAAAAGATTTCTTTGAGTACAAATATATCTGTTACAGGAACAAAAGTCCCAAGAACTATTGTTGCTTATACATACGCATTTATTGATATTATGTGCAAATATGGTGGTCCTGTCCTCTGCCCGATTGTAGTTGATGAAATGCGTCAACGTGGTCTAAGAGACAAAGATGAAGAAACTATGTTCACTTTTCTTGTGGAAAACAAGCCCCAAAATGCTCAATTGATAGTAGCGACTTCGTCTGATTTACAATTTAATGACGAAAATATAAAAGTTGTAGAATTGAATAATCCCAATAATTTATTGGCAGCTGATGAATTTCAATCCATTAGCAATGAAATTGACAATTTGCTTTACGACAATTTTACACTTCGAACTTAAAGCAAGTGCTTTTGCTTAAAAACACAAAACGGACTTAAAGATACATTACAGCATGATACAATCCTACACAAAATACAAACAATTCAAGTCCTTGGTGGATGCCAAGGAAAATGAGAAAGCTGTGCGAAGTGGCTTAGACTTCTTGCGCTTCGTTGCAGAGGAATATATTCGTTTGGAGGTGTATAACAACCAAGAATGTGATGGTGATGACTTCTTCACTTACCAAGTTGAGAAAGAACTGGCACAGGTGCTGCGAGATGAAGCCACTCCTATAGAGTCCGTTGCTATGGCGCAGAAAGAAATGGCAGAGATTGAAAAGATGGAGGCATACGAAGATTATTGCCTCTGCTTTTTTGACCATATCCATGAGGCTATCAATTACAGATTAGCTGATGCGGACACTTATCTCGCAGACCTTGACAAGCAGATAAAGCATCATACCTACGAATACAAGAGACTGGTGAATGACAAGAACTTCGACCAGTTGAGTTCTCTATTCCGATTCGAGGAATTGGGAAAGTTGCTTATCAAGAAGATTGAGTATCTGCAGACTCATGGCAGAGAGAATGAGGTGTACGCAATCATGGAGGAATATAAGTATGTGCCAGACGTATGTTCTTTTAAAATCAATGAGCTTCTTGAAAAGGAATTGGAGGATGAAGCCTTGAAAGAGATAGACAAAACGATTGCCGTGTATGGGGATGATGGGTATAATACCACAGAGCCTTGGCATTTGCAAAAGATTGGTATCTTGGAAAAGCGTAATGATAAGGCGGACATTATAGTAGAATACCGCAGATTGTTCCGTCAGTTTTTGGTGGACAAACGACCTTACTTCGAGAAGTTGAAGGAGTTGGTTGCCAAGGAGGACTGGGATGAGTTTGTAGTGAAACTCTTTGGGGATATTCCGCATATCACGGATGATGATTGCATCGAAGTGTGCGACATGATTGTGGAGGAAAAGAAGTATCAGTGCCTCTTGAAAATTCTGATGGACAATAGAATGTCATTCAGTAGAGTGAATTTGTTCAAGAAATATGCTCCCTATATGACTGAGGAAGACCAAGCTACCTATACCAATCATGTAATTGAGGAATTACGGAAGCACTTGAGTTATGCCAAATCGAAGAGCTATGGCTATATCGTGGATGACATCAAGGGAATGTACACTTGTTGTGAAGTCTCCAAGAAACTCATTTTGGATTTTGTAGAGGAAATAGAATACAACTATGGCAATCGCCCAGCGTTGATGCGATTGCTGAGGAACTGATAATTTATTTGATTTTGATCATATACTATGGTTATACTGAAGAATTTACCATTTAGAGATAAACTCGACTTGGCTACGATGATAGCGTATGATACCAAGAGAGTGATACAAGAACATGCCAAGTTGATAAACGTGAGTTTGCCTTCTTCCTATCGCAAGGGCGAAATGGCGGAAGGTCTTGCTACTTTCTTCCAACATGATCCTTTCTATACGGTCAACCAACTTCCGAAGGACGAGCAGAAGTTGATGGCGCAACTTATCAATCTGAAGTTTGACGAGTATGTTGAAGTGCCAAGAAATGATAAGAAGTATCTGATGATGCAGAAAGTTCACTTGGTAGTGACTTACGAGGAAGAAAACACTTGGAAACTCTTCATGCCTGAGTGTATAAGGACAATACTAAGAGAAACTACGGAAAGTCAGATTGGGGATGTACCAGGTATGATGGACTATCGCAAAGTATTGGAGAGCTTGACAGAATGTAACATCAAGTTACAGGAAGTGATGGACAGGGAGGCTGGCAAGATTCCTATGTCGCAAGCTTCCAAGTTGATTCTGAACCAACTGGAGAAACAATATATTGAGAAGCGTGAGGAACTTCGCAAAATCCAAGCGAAATATTCTTGGGCTTCGGACAAGAAAAATCCTGTACAGCAGAGCATCGCTGATGCCTTGATGTATATCGGATTTATGAAAATGGTGTGAATGCCATTTGGGTATTCTATATTTCTTTTGGATGAAGAAAATTAAACTTTATGACTATCAGCAGGAGATGCTGGAGAATATTATCAAGAAACTGACAACGAAGTCATTTACACCCTTTCGGAAGAGAAAGGACTACGTGGAAAACTACTCTGTGTTGGTGCAGATGCCTACGGGTACGGGCAAGACCTATGTGATGGCTTCGGTGGTGAAGTGGTTTCTTGACAGCCATGAGAAGGGTGAGGTGTGGATTGTTGCCCATCGCCGTGAACTGGTGGAACAGATGCAACAGACACTCGACAGGTTCTGTCTGGAGTATGGCGAGAAAGAGATGGTGATGGCTGCAAAAGTGAGAATCCGTGTGCTTTCCATTCAATGGCTCTGCAGGCATATCGGGGAACTGGAACAGGCGGGATGTTTTCCCGGTCTGATTGTAGTGGACGAGGCTCATCATGCCTTGGCTCGTTCCTATCAAGACTTGTTTCAGCGCAATAGGATGGCTTTGAAGTTAGGCATGACGGCAACGCCTTGTCGCATGAAAAAGGAATCGTTTGGTAAGTTGTTTGAGAATCTGTTGACCTCGCCTCCAACCCATGATTTTATCCAACGTGGTTATCTTGCACCCTACGACTATGTGGTTATCGGGCAGTTCTCTCAAGACCAGTTGACTATCAATGGCTTGAAGGGACGTGGTAGTGACGGAGACTATTCTGTCAAGGAGATGGATGAGAAACTGAACGTGCCTCAATCTGTCAA
>CAKQDG010000168.1 GCA_934219025.1 uncultured Prevotella sp.
GGTCGCCGATAAGCTTCAGGGCATGGTTGCCGTCGAGCAACCTTGACCACAGGCAAACCTTCCATCCCATGCTCCACCCAGTAGACGGGTCGCCGCGGTGGATGAGCGAAGTGCGAGCAGCGGCAGTAAGCTCCGGCGTGCGGAACGGCGAAATCTGGTTGCTTGGATACAGCGCATAGAGATGCGACACGTGCCGGTGAGTATCGTCAGGATTATCCCAGTCGTCTTTCCATTCCTGCAACTGTCCCCAGCGTCCGGTCTGCAGCGGCAGCAGTCCGTTGAGCTTGTCCTGCAAACTGTCGGCAAACGCCTTGTCCTGTTTCATGCCAAGGATTTTAGAAGCCTCGATGACATGCGAAAAGAGATCCGTTATAAGTTCGTTGTCCATCGTAACTCCGGCAGCCGTCGTGGCATGGTGAGGATGAGGGTTCTCTGGCGACAGACTCGGACAAATCATCCAGTTTGTGTTGCTCGGGTTGCGCACGAGAATCTGGTTGAGGAACCTTGCCGCCCCCTTCATCTCCGGGTAAACGCTGGCAAGGAAATTCTTGTCGCCGGTATAGAGATAATGCTCCCACAAGTGCTGGCTCATCCAAGCGCCGCCCGTGGGCCACAGTCCCGACGGAGCCTTGTCGATGGCCCCCGTCACTCGCCACAGGTCGGTGTTGTGGTGGAGCACCCATCCGTCGGCGCCATACATTATGCGAGCCGACTCCCGTCCCGTCTCGCTCACATCCTTTATCAGCGAGAAGAGCGGAGCCGTGAGGTCGCTCAGGTTAGCCACCTCAGCCGGCCAGTAGTTCATTTCCAGATTAATGTTGCAGGTATATTTGCTGTCCCAAGAGGGCAGCATCTTGTCGTTCCAGATGCCCTGTAGGGTAGGGGGCTGTGTGCCCGGCTGCGAAGTGGAGATGAGCAGGTATCTGCCAAACTGGAAGTAAGTCTCCACCAGATGCTCGTCGTTGTGCTCCTTGAAGTGCTCCACACGCCAGTCGGTAGTGCGGTTGGCAAACAAGTCTTTTCCGAGGTTGAGATTCACCCTGCCAAACTGCTTTTCGTAAATCTCGTAGTGCTTCTGTTTCAGTTGCGCGAACGAACACTTCAACGCCTCGTTCAGTGTATTTTCCGATATAATGGTGTCGTTGCCCGAGATATCGTCGTAATGCTTGAAGTTAGTGGCAATGGTGAGATAGATAGTAGCCTCGTCGGCCCCTTTGATTTGCAGCACGCCGTCGCGGCTCTCCACAGTGCCGCCAATGGCCTTTGCCGTGGCGCGCCCGGTGAACTGCACCTTTCCTTTCAGACCCTCGTGCCATCCGCTGATGCCGCTGAGCACGATTTCCTTTCCCTCAGACATTATCGTTACGTCCTGTTGCGGCGAAGTCATGTTGGCGTTGCACGAAATCATTCCCTTGCGGTCGGCGGTGAGATGAACCATAATCACGTTTCCGCTCAGCGACGAGATGTATTCGCGCTTGTATCTCACGCCGTCGGCCTTGAACGTAGTTACCACCCTTGCCGAGTCCAGACTCAGTTCGCGCCTGTAGTCGGTGTATTCGGCATTGGCCGGAAAACTGATATACAGGTCGCCGAATGGCTGGTAGGGCATGCCCAGATTGGTCTTAGCCATGACGTGAGCCGTGGCCAAGTCCTGCGCCTCCTTGTATTTCCCTTTCCACACCAGTTCCCTCACCTTTGGCAGATATTCCAGTGCCTCGGGGTTAGGATTGTTGTTGGGGCGTCCCGCCCAAATCGTTTCCTCGTTGAGCTGCAGACGCTCTGTGGCAGGATTGCCGAACACCATGGCGCCAAGCCGGCTGTTGGCTATAGGCAGAGCCTCGGTCCATGTAGACGCCGGCCTGTCGTACCACAAGATATGGCTGTTGCCCCCGGTGTTGCTGGCAGCCCTCACGGTTGTGCTTGTTGCAGCGATGGCAATCGCTGCAGCAGACAGAATAAAAATCTTTCTCATTTATAGATATATCTAATTTTTTTTTCTTTTTTATATTATGAAGACGCGGTATTGGCAATATTGTACCTTATATATAATAGAGGAAAGTTTTTTGAGTGAAATATTTACTTGAAAATGTTGGAGGTTTGTAATAAAAAGCGTAATTTTGTGTTCGGAAATCTATCAAGCTAAAAAGTTATCACATATAATTAACCCAAAAAACAAATCAACACTTATGAAAAAGTATTTAGCAGAAATGGTTGGAACGTTTGTATTGACGTTTCTTGGTTGCGGCGCAGCCGTGAGCCTTAATTGCGGAGTAGACACAGCATCAGTAGTAGGCACGGCACTTGCCTTCGGAATCTCGGTAATCGCCATGGCGTATACCATCGGCGGCATTTCCGGTTGTCACATCAATCCGGCAATAACGCTCGGCGTGTTTCTCAGCGGAAGGATGAGCGGCAAGGACTGCGGCATGTATATGATATTCCAGACCATCGGCGGACTGATTGCCGCTGCCCTCCTGGCACTCCTTGTCAGCACAGACCCGTCGCTCGTGCAGGGCACGGCAACAGGAGCAAACGCCTGTGCATCAGACAATGTATTGAACGGACTCCTTGCCGAGGTGCTCCTCACATTCATCTTTGTTTTTGTGGTGCTCGGTGCAACAAGCAAGACAAACGGAGCCACCAACAACTTTGCAGGACTTGCCATCGGCTTGGCTTTGATATTGATACATCTGGTGGGCATCCACTATACCGGAACATCCGTGAATCCGGCACGTTCCATCGGTCCGGCACTCTTCGAGGGCGGCAAGGCATTGTCGCAGCTGTGGGTATTCATCGTGGGTCCGTTTGTTGGCGGAGCCTTGGCTGCCGGCTGCTGGAAGATTATTGCCCCGGATGAGAAGTAAATGATTTAAGTCCGGAACTTGGAGGGACAGTATTTATTATCGGAAGTGGCAAATATATTTTTAGACAAAAACCAATAAAACACCCTCTGCCAAGTAAAGCCCTCGTTCCTCGGTCTTACCTGTGTATTGTCGTATTTCCTTACGAGAACAAGTTCTCTCTCGGAAATTCGCCAATACACAGGTAATGCCTTTGGCATTTTACTTGTCAGAGGGCGATAAACATAAAAAACAAAGGAAATCATTTGCAACCTGTAAAACAGAATGTCTGCGAGACTTGTCTGACTTGTAACAGACAAGTATTGCAGTATTTTCACACACTGTTTTATTTGTATACCACAAGGTTTTGATTTCCTTTGTTTTTTATGTTTATCGCCCGATGTCGTTTTGCATGGAGACACGAAGTGGCTCTTTGTGTTGTGACAGATGTGGACGACAGAGAGCTTGCTCTCTAAAGGACACATCCGGCA
>CAKQDG010000169.1 GCA_934219025.1 uncultured Prevotella sp.
TTAATCTCTTCTTCGTAATCTGTCTGCACATGAGTGTGGCGGGCGTAGCTATTGCCACTTGCATATCAAACGTTATTAGTGCCACCCTTATAGTCAGAATATTACTTCACGAAGAGGAACCTTACAAACTGGACTTCAAGGGGATGAGGATAAAATGGACGGAGCTGAAGAGAATGCTTCAAATCGGTGTGCCTGCTGGTATACAGGGCATGATATTCTCGTTTTCAAACGTACTCATGCAGTCGGCTATCAATGGCTATGGAGCGGCTGCAATCGCCGGTTCGGCAGCGTCGCTCAACTTCGAGTCATACTGCTACTTCCTTGTCGTGGCGTTCGACGGTGCTGCAATAAGTTTTATCGGACAAAACTATGGAGCGGGTTACAACGACCGAGTGAAACGGGTATTCTGGATTTGCATGGGTATGGGCTTTGCCGCCTGTCTGGTGAGCAACCTGCTAATAACATGGCAGCAGATACCGTGTTTGAGCATTTTCTCTACCGACCCCGAAGTATTGAAATTCGGATCAACCCGTATCTTCGTTGCCCTTGCCACTCAGTCTATCGCCTGTCTGTATGAGATTCCAGGCGCCTCATTAAGAGGAATGGGAAAGTCGATGCTTCCTACGCTTATCACGATATTCGGAACCTGTCTGCTGAGGATTATATGGATTTTCGGCGTGGCAGAACATTTCAAGAGCTTCAAGGTTCTAATGATGGCTTATCCTGTATCATGGACTCTCACCGGCATCATGATGAGCATTACGTTCTGGATATTCGTTAGGAAAAAGTTAAGAGTGAAGAATGAATAATTAAGAATAGTAGTTACTCTGAGTAGTCCGATTTGTTTGAGTCGTCCGAACTGTTCAAGCAATCCCCAATTCTCCCATTAAAAAATAAAAAAACAATGCCACAAACAAGAACCCTCTACGTTAGCGACATGGACGGTACTCTGCTAAACCAAGCCTCCGTCCTGTCTGAAACAACAATAAAGAAACTGAATTCTCTGATAGAACGCGGTGCAATGTTTACCGTAGCCACAGCACGCACACCAGCCACCGTGGTTGGTTTGATGAAACGAGTAAATGCCAACCTGCCGTTTATCGTGATGGCGGGCTGCGCCATGTGGAACAACAAAAAACAGGAATACGTCTCGGCAAGAACAATCTGCCGAAACGACATCCAAAAGTTTATCAATATCTTTGAGCGCCACGGCAATACCCCGTTCTTATATTATAAACACGGCAACCAAATTATCGTTCGCCACAGCAACCATCTGTCGGAAGAAGAGCATGAATTCATAGCCCCAAGAGTTACGGGACCGCTAAAGAAGCTCGTGACCGTAGACAAGCTGTCGGCAGACGATTCTACAGACGAGCTGATGCTTATTTTCAGCATGGGCAAGTTTCGCGACCTTAGGGCAATCGCCGACGATATTGACAGCGAGGGACTAAGTTGCACATACAACTGCTATCATGATATCTTTAACGATGAGCTGGGATTTATCGACCTTTATACCCGTGGCACTACAAAAGCAGAAGCCATCAAAGAACTTGCCGCAAAGGTGGGAGCAGAACGGATTGTAGTGTTCGGCGACAACCTCAACGACATTCCTATGATGCGTATTGCCGACCACAGCGTTGCAGTGGAGAATGCCTACGACGAGGTGAAGGCGGCAAGTGATGAGGTTATCGGCACGAACGAAGACGACAGTGTGGTGAAATGGATTGAGGCTGACTTCAACCGTTTATCCAATTCGAAATAATCTGCTTGCCAATGGGAGTCAAGACACTCTCTGGATGAAACTGCACGCCACGCACGTCGTATTCTCTATGGCGAAGAGACATTATCTCCCCATCAGGACTCTCCGAGGTTATTTCAAGACATGATGGAAGAGTGGCTCTGTCTACCACCCAACTGTGGTAACGCCCTACTTCAAACTCCTTTGGCAAACCATTGAACAATATATCATCTGCCACCACTCTACACGGAGTGGCAACGCCATGATAAACATTCTGCAAATTGCGCAATGTGCCGCCAAAGACTTCGGCTATCGCTTGATGACCAAGGCAAACGCCAAGCAGCGGCTTCTTCCCTGCATACGCCTTTATAACATCAAGCAAGAGTCCAGCCTCGCTCGGTATTCCCGGACCGGGACTGAGCAATATCTTGTCGTAACAGGATAGATCTTCTATTTTAAACTTGTCGTTGCGAACGACATCAACTTCTACATTCAAACTGCGCACGAGGTGTACGAGGTTATAAGTAAAGCTGTCGTAATTGTCTATGATGATGATTTTCATGATTGTTATTTTTTATGGGAGGACTGGGAGTTATGGGAGTAATGAGACTGATAAGACAAATTGGACTGATAAGACAAATTGGACTGATAAGACAAATTGGACTTATAAGACTTATAAGACTAATAGTAATTCCTAATTTCTCTTTCCTAATTCCTAATTCTATTAATCGCTTCTCTCAAAGCTCCAAGTTTGTTGTTCACTTCCTGCAATTCATATTCCACATCACTCTTAGCCACGATGCCGCCACCAGCCTGGAACCACAGTTCGCCGTTACGACTGACGAAGGTTCGGATAGTAATCGCCTGGTTAAGATTTCCGTTGAAACCGATATAGCCTACGCAACCGCCATACGCTCCACGATTGTGCGGCTCATACTCGCTGATAAGTTGCATAGCCCTTACCTTAGGTGCACCGCTAAGTGTGCCGGCAGGGAAAGTATCGATAAAAGCCTTAATAGGATTGGCACCTTTGTTTAGCTCACCGCTCACTCTACTGACGAGATGCACCACATGACTGTAATACTGAAGATCTTTATAGAAATCCACCTTTACGTCATGACAGTTGCGCGAAAGGTCGTTGCGGGCAAGGTCTACAAGCATCACATGCTCTGCATTCTCCTTTGGGTCATTGCGCAGATACTCTGCAGCACGGCGGTCAGACTCTGCATCACCCGTGCGCTTTGTTGTTCCGGCAATAGGGTCGATAAAAGCCCTGCCGCCATCAATGCGACAATGCGTCTCCGGACTGCTTCCTATCAGGCGGAAACCTCCGAAATCGAAATAGAAAAGATATGGCGAGGGATTGATGCTGCGGAGCGAACGGTAGAGTTGGAAATCATCGCCCTCATAACGCTGTACGAAACGACGCGACAATACAATCTGGAACACGTCGCCCCGCTGACAATGACGAATGCCGCGACGAATATTCTCGCGATGCTCATCGTCGGTAAGCGTGGATGTCGTTTCACCAACACTATGGAACGGAAACACCTGTGCCACACCGTGTTCTATCCTCTCCAGAATATCAT
>CAKQDG010000170.1 GCA_934219025.1 uncultured Prevotella sp.
TAGAGAAGCAGAGCACGTGGCCGTTGGCCGCCGTGCAGTAGCCGGCAAGCGAACTGATGCCCGTCACGGTGCCCGTTTTCGCCCTCACGTTGTCGTGGGCCGCCCCGCGACACATGCGCTCGTCGAGCGACCCGTCTACGCCGGCAATCGGCAGACAGTCGTAGAGAGTCTCGAAAATGCGTTTGTTGCGGTAGGCATATCTCAGAAACGCCACCTCCAGTTCTGCCGACACATAATTATATAGCGACAGCCCGCTGCCATCGGCGATATAATATGCCGAAGGCTTGAAGCCGAACTTTGAAATCAGCCTGTTCACCGCCTGTCGCCCGTTCTTCGCCGTAGCGCGGCTCCTTATCATTCCGTCAGAGGCAATCTGATAGAAGATAGCCTCGGAGTAGAGGTTGTCGCTGCGTTTGAGCTGCCGGTGCATCACGTCGGCAATAGGCGTCACCTTTTTATATATTGTATGAGCATTGCCCGGCATATTGTCTTCGCGGCATCTGCCCGTGAGCACAATCCCCTTCTGGCGCAGCCGCCTTGTCAGTCTGTCGCCAAACTCATCCTTCCGGCCCACCACGAGCGGTGAGAGCACGGGGTTGTCGTCGTCCCAGCACCAGCCCTCGCCCAGTCGGTCATTGTCTTTCATCGTGAGGTCCAGACACACATCGCCCTTTATGGTGTCGATGCCGAGAGCCGCTATGCTGTCGGCAATGTCGCTGATGTCGCTGTTGGCAAGAGTGGGGTCGAAACCGCCCTTGCAATAAATATTGCCCACAAGTGCCAAGCTGTCCACATGCCCAGTGTAGGCAACACGGGTTGTCAGTTTGTAGTCGCTGCCGAGCTTGTCGAGGGCAGTGACGGCAACAATCATCTTCAGGGTGCTCGCAGGGCGGAGCAGCTGTCGCTCGTTGAGTTCAAAGAGAGTGGAGTCGGCAGTGAGGTCGTAAATCTTCATCCCCACGGCCGAAGTGTTGAAGATAGTGGTGCCCTTGAATATGTTGTCGATTCGCGCCAGCATGTTCTGTGGCCACGGCAGAGAGTCGCTTGCCGCTTCGTCGGCATCCGTTTCGGCTGTTCCACCGTCGTCGGCCACCACGTCCATCGTGTCCACGTCTACGGTGTCAACATATATTTCAGTCGGGGCATTGTCCGTCTTTGTTATAGTCCATGTGTTCCCTTTTGTGGCATAGAGAGGCGACAATGCCAGGGCGGCGGCCGCCATCAAGCCACAGAAAAATATCTTTTTCCTTTTCATCAGAATATATTGCAAAGTTTCCGTTGCCGCCACAATGAATAATAGCATCAAAAAGTGATGCCCACGAGGCGACAATCCATAAATCGCTGACAAAATTACTTATTTTCACTTAAAGAAAAAGAATATTTACTATTAAAGAATGTGATAAGAAACAAAAAGCTATGTATATTTACACGTTTTCAGAAAATCTTATTACTTTTGCAGTCATAAATAAAAACGCGTTTTTATGGTTTATAAATACGATTTTCTGATTATTGGCGCTGGCGTTGCAGGAATGAGCTATGCGCTGAAAATTGCCCGTGAGCATAAAGGTAAGATTTGTCTTATCTGCAAAACTTCGCTCGACGAGGCTAATACCTATTTTGCACAGGGTGGAGTGGCTTCGGTTACAAACCTCAAGATAGACAACTTTGAGAAGCATATCGAGGACACAATGATTGCCGGCGACTATATCAGCGACCGCAAGGCCGTGGAGCAGGTGGTAAGGAATGCTCCGGCGCAGATTGAGGAACTGGTGAAGTGGGGAGTGAACTTCGACAAGAAGGAAGACGGCACGTTCGACCTTCACCGCGAGGGCGGACACTCTGAGTTTCGCATTCTTCACCATGCCGACGACACTGGTGCCGAGATTCAGCGCGGACTGATGGAGGCTGTGCGCAACAACCCTGACATCGACATCAAGGAGAACCACTTTGCTGTGGAGATTATCACGCAGCATCATCTCGGAGTGGTGGTTACAAGGCGCACGCCTGACATCGAGTGTTACGGAGCATATGTGCTGAATCCCGACACGCAGAAGGTGGATACTTATTTGAGCAAGGTTACGCTGATGTGTACCGGCGGATGCGGTGCCGTTTACCAGACTACAACAAACCCTGTAATCGCTACAGGCGACGGCGAGGCTATGGTTTACCGTGCAAAGGGAACGGTGCAGGACATGGAATTCGTGCAGTTCCACCCCACATCGCTCTATCATCCGGGAGAGACGCATCCGGCATATCTCATCACCGAGGCTATGCGTGGATATGGCGGCATCTTGAGACTGCCCAACGGCGAGTCGTTTATGGAGAAATACGACAAGCGGCTGTCGCTTGCCCCAAGAGATATCGTGGCTCGCGCCATCGACAAGGAAATGAAAATCCATGGCATCGACCATGTTTGTCTCGACGTGACCCACAAGGATCCGGAGGAGACAAAGCATCACTTCCCGAATATCTACAAGAAGTGTCTGAGCATCGGCATCGACATAACAAAGGAGTATATTCCTGTTCGTCCGGCGGCACACTATATGTGCGGTGGAATAAAGGTGGACCTCAACGGCGAGTCGAGCATCAAGCGTCTGTATGCCATCGGCGAATGTTCGTGCACCGGACTGCATGGCGGTAACCGTCTGGCAAGCAACTCGCTCATCGAGGCAGTGGTTTATGCCGATGCTGCCGCAAAACACAGTTTGGCGCATGTTGACGAGTATGACTTCAACACGCGTGTGCCGGAATGGGACGACGAGGGCACGATGACAAACGAGGAGAAGGTGCTCATCACGCAGAGCGTGAAAGAGGTAGGACAGATTATGAGCAACTATGTGGGCATCGTGCGCAGCGACCTCCGCTTGAAGCGTGCATGGAACAGGCTCGACCTTCTGTATGAGGAGACTGAGGCTCTCTTCAAGCGCGTGAAGGCAAGCAAGGACATCTGTGAGCTTCGCAATATGATTAATGTGGGGTATCTTATCACTCGTCAGGCTATCGAGCGCAAGGAATGTCGCGGACTGCATTTCACTATCGACTATCCGCTGCATGCCTACGACAAGAAATAATTTCGTGTAACTATAACCTATAGCTATTATGAGAAGAATGATGACTCTTGCCGTGGCTCTCTTTGCCGGAGTTGCCATGGCGTCTGCCACTGACTACGGCAAATACTACCAGAATCTGCCGGTGAAAATGCAGCAGCCCGTGGCTCCCGAGATTTCTGACTATAGCGTGAATATAAAGGACTTTGGCGGTGTGGGCGACGGACTGACGCTCAACACTG
>CAKQDG010000171.1 GCA_934219025.1 uncultured Prevotella sp.
ATTTTTCTTTTGCAAATTTAATGATTTTATTTCTTTTGCGAAAGATTTTTGCGGATTTCCGCATTTTTCTTTCGTGAAGTCATAAGCTAAATCGGGATAAGAGCAATCTCCTTGCCAACTTTTTAGACGAAAACCCATAAAACTCCCGATGCCGTTTTGCAAGCCTTCGGCTTATTGTATAATGCAAGGAGTCACTTCGCTCCTCTTGCAAACCGACATCGGGCGATAAACATAAAAAACAATGTAGCTCACAGATAGAGGACAACAATAAAAACATTATCTTCTGATAATAAATATTATCACTCCATATACCGGATGAACTTAATATAACTATGACTTCCAAATATTTGAAGATTCCCCAAAAAAATACTTTTCTTGGGCAATATTTCCTACACTTTTTCATTTAAGGAAATAGATAACAAAAGAAACAAAGGATATGAAATTTTCGAAAGGTATATTTATGGCAATGGGCTTGATAGCCTCTTTGCTCTTGCTTCATTCTTGCGACAGCAACAACGACTACATTATTGTGCAGCGCCCAACGGCACTCGTTACCGTTTATCCTGACGGTCCAGATGCTTTCACGATGCAGCTTGACGACAGCACCACTCTCTTTCCTTCAAACATGAAGGCATCTCCGTATGGAAACAAAAAAGTGAGGGCATTGGTGAGCTACACCGTGGATCCGGACTTTTATGGAGACAACTGCATGAGTGTGCACGTGAACTGGATTGACAGTATACGCACCAAACAGCCAGTCGTCTCGATGGGCAGTTCCGACGATGATGCAAAGGCGTATGGCAACGACCCGATTGAGATTGTGCGCGACTGGGTAACCGTTGCCGAAGACGGCTACGTGACGCTTCGCATACGCACCCTGTGGGGTGGAACCGCCACACACATCGTTAATCTTGTGGGCGGCGTGAACAAGGACAACGTTTGTGAGTTCGACCTGCGCCATGATGCCCGGGGCGACGTGAACGGCACGGTGGGCGATGCACTCATAGCCTTCGACCTCAATTCGTTTTGGGCTGACCATTCTAAAGAAGTGAAAATCAAAATCAACTGGCTGTCGTTCAGCGGCAAGAAATCCATCGAACTGCCCCTCAAGATGCATGCTGTATCAAGCGAGACCATTGCCGATGCGCCGTCGCTATTGAGGCGGATAGAATAAAATCACGGGAAAACTCTTTCCTTTCAGAATAAAAATTGATACATTTGCCTTGGTTTTGGATTGATAGTCCAAAGACGAGAGACAATAGCATTGAGGTGTGGCGTGGGTATTGAACGATAACTGTTATGCTCGGTATAAAATTCAGTAAAGAAACAGGAGAGGAACGCTGGCTGCAGAAGGCACTCGATGGCGACAACAAAGCCATGGAGTGGATTTACCGCAGGCATGTGAGGTATCTCTATGCCCTTTGCTCACGCTATATCACTGACGACGAAGACATAAAGGATGTGCTCCAGGATGCCTTCGTCAAGATTTTTTCTTCTCTGAATAAATTCAAATATCGGGGCGACGGATCGCTGAAGGCATGGATGGCAAGGATTACACTCAACGAGACGCTCACGTTTCTGCGCAACAGCAGTCGCCTTTCCTTTGCCAGTATCGACGACACCGGGATGGATATTCCCGATAATGCCCCTGTGGAGACGGAGGGCATCCCCACCGACATACTTCATCAGTTTGTAAGGGAGCTGCCCGATGGCTACCGCACGGTGTTCAATCTCTATGTCATCGACGACAAGAGCCACAAGGAGATAGCCGCTATGCTGGGCATAAAGCAGACAACATCGGCATCACAACTGTTTAAGGCAAAGGCGATGCTGGCCCGGAAAATAAAACAATATAGAAATCAAAATTCCATTTGACGCATGAAAGAGGATTGGCAAAAAGACATACACGACCGTTTGGGCTGCTACGAGAAAGATGCGCCTGAAGGACTTTGGGAAAACATCACGCGGAAGATGGCGGATGCTGAAGGCAATGCCATGCCCCGAAAATCCTCTTCTCGCTTAGGACTGCGACACCCTGTATACGCTGTCGCAGCCGCAAGTATTGCTCTGCTCCTGGGATATTCGGTGTATTCCGGATTCTCCGACAGCGGGCAGGACTTGTCGTCCGGCACAGCAACGCATACCCTTGACTATGCGTCTGCAAAAGTTTCTGCCAATACCGACAATGACAATGTTGCTGCCATAAATTTGAAGCCGAAGGTAGACTTGCATTTGGCTTATAGGCAGCCAACGTCAATTTGCGATTCGCCTCCCCTGACTGACGGCAATGAATCTGCAGATGATGCTTCCTATAACAATACTGAAGATGCTGATGGAAATAATGAGCAGGAGACTTTGCGCAAGGCGGACAGCAAAAAGGGGTATCAGAATGATTACCGCAAGGATTATGGCAGTATGATAGCCGACAATGCAGGTGTTGGCAGAAACGCCTCTTCGGGCGCAACGTCGCGCTGGACCCTGAGTACAAGTGCTATGGGGGCAATGGAAGCGTCAAAGTCGTATATGTCTATGAGCAGTGTCGTTGCTGCTGCAGGTGCCGACAATTCCTACTGGACAGACTCCCCGATGCTGGGCATCAGTCTGTTCAACAGTGGCAAGGTGGTGAAGACGGAATACAAACACCACTTCCCCGTAACCGTAGGCTTGAAAGTTGCCTATGCCATAAACAAGCGGATGAGCATAGAGAGCGGACTGACATACACGCGTCTTTCGTCGGACATGAGGGAGGGCACGGCAGAAAATTACTACACGGGGGAACAAAAGCTGAACTACGTGGGCATACCCGTAAGTTTCAGATATAATGCCGTTTCTTACAAGCGGCTCAACCTGTATGGCGCAGCGGGCGTGATGGCAGAAAAATGCGTGTCGGGAACAACAGACAAAGAATATTTCATCAATAATACGTCAAGAAAATCGGAGACTCTCAGCATTGACAGCAAACCGCTGCAGATGTCGGTAAATGCAGCAGTGGGAGTGCAGTTAAAGGTGCTCGGCGGCATCGGCATATATGCAGAGCCCGGAGTGAGCTATCATTTCGACGACGGTTCCTCTCTTCAGACAATATACAAGGAGAAGCCACTTAATTTTAATATCAGCGTCGGCGTGAGATATACCATTGGTGAGAATAAACAGTAAATCCGTATCTTTGATATAATCATTGCAGTATGAAAACAGAATATCAGAAAATGCTTTCGGGCGAAGAATATTATGCTTGCGATCAGGATTTGTTGAATTTGCTCAACCAGTGTAAGGATGAATGTT
>CAKQDG010000172.1 GCA_934219025.1 uncultured Prevotella sp.
CCTTGCGGATATCCTCTGGCGTCTCTTCGCGCTGCGCCTTATACTGCTCGTAAGCCTCGTTGCGGAACGTAGGACCATGAGGGTCGAAAGCCACACCGAGATACGTGGGCTGTTCCTTCTGCAACACCTCGTGGAGAGTGTTGCAGAAACCCATCACTGCCGATGTGTTCAGCCCCTTTGAGTTGATTCTCGGATTCTTTATGAATGCGTAATACGACCTGTATATCAGGGCGTATGCATCAAGAAGAAATAGTTTTTCCATTTTTTTTATGTTGTTCTTTTTTTGTATCATTTATAGTTATGAATCCCGTTGCCGTTGGCCCCCGAACGAGGCAAACATTGCAAAAATGTTGTGAGCGGCAAAGAATATCGTGTAAAATTACAGTTTTTTTCTGATTAATCAGATAAAATAAGTAATTTTGTAACAAATTTCATCCAATGGACTATATTTCACGCATAAAGCAACCGATTGAGAGCGAACTCTCAGACTTTAACGAGCTGTTTAATGATGCCCTGTCGCATACCGACGGACTCCTGTCGCAGGCACTGGCATATATCCGCCAGCGCACAGGAAAACGTATGCGCCCGATGCTGATATTGCTTATGGCGCGCAACTACGGCAAGGTGTCTGCCGTTACGCAGCATGCTGCCGTGGGACTGGAGCTGCTGCATACCGCCAGCCTCGTTCACGACGATGTTGTGGACGAGAGCGAAGAGCGCCGCGGACAGGCTTCGGTGAATGCCACGTATGACAATAAGGTGGCTGTGCTCGTGGGCGACTATCTATTGTCTACGGCTCTGCTCCATGTGGCTTACACGCAGAATACGAGGATAGTGAGATATCTTGCCGAATTGGGAAGAACGCTGGCTGCCGGAGAGATACTTCAGCTCTCGAATATTGCCAATGATAAGATATCCGAAGACGTTTACTATCAAGTGATTAAACAGAAAACGGCAGCTCTGTTTGAGGCATGCTGCGCCATAGGAGCCTTGTCGGCAGGAGCCGGCGAGGAGGAGATAGACAAGGCAAAGAAATTTGGCCAGAACCTTGGCATTGTTTTCCAGATTCGCGATGATATTTTTGATTATTACGACTCGAAGGAGATAGGGAAGCCCACGGGCAATGACATGGCAGAAGGAAAACTCACCCTGCCGGTGATATATGCCCTGAACTCCACGGGCAACAAGGAAATGCTGAGTCTTGCCTATAAGGTGAAGGAGCGCACGGCTACGGCCGCAGAGATAGCCCGGCTGGTGGATTTTGCAAAGAAAAACGGCGGTATAGCCTATGCCGAAAGAAGGATGAACGATTTTCATCAGGAGGCATTGGAATATGTTGCCGGAAATGTGGTTGATGCCGAAATCAATGAGAGCCTGAAGGCATATCTTGATTTTATTATAAAAAGAGACAAATAGATTTTTCCACATGTCGTGGATAAGATTAACAGTAAAAAGTGTTCCAAATTTCCTCGTCCGTTTTCTTAAAATTTCTTTAGCGTAAAACGGCAGTTTCAGGAAAGCAATGCTTTTCGGGGAGCAAAGCATTGCTTCTCTCCTTGAAAAGCATTGCTTTGCCGAAAACGAAGAATTTGTATATACATTCTTTAACTTTTTACCGTTGGCAAGAAACGGAATTTGAAGAAATTTGGAACACTTTTCTTTTTTACTTCATTATCTTCACAGTCCTATTGGCTTCTTTTGCGATATAAATGCCTTTTGCTGTGCCGCTGGATAAATTGTCCACCTTTGTGCCGTTAATGCTGTAGGTGGCGTTTATTTGGCTTTTAGGGGTATTTGCGTGGAGGCTGCGTATTCCCGTCGTGCCTGTTATATAGTCTACATACTGGTCGTAGGTCACTTTAGATACAGGCTTCATTTCGTTTGTAGTATTGTCGAGAATGTTTGTCACCACGCTAACTTTCTGTATGCTGTTGTCGGGTAGGGTGGTGTATACGTAGTCGTATGTCAAGGTCTGGTTCAGGTCGGTGTCGGTATCCGCATTTGTATCAGCAAGGTCGGTATCGTAATTGCTCGTGCCGGTAGACACTGTCTTGATGCAGTCGCCATGCTCGTTGTTGGTGTTTGTAACGGTGGATGTCAGCACGTTTTGTCCCATCATCTCCATGTTGATAGTGGTTTCGTTGCTTCCGTAGCTGTCGGTAACGGTAGTTGTGGCAGTCATCTTTATCATCGAAGCGAGATTGAGCGTAATGCTGCTCGAAGTGTCGGTGTATTCCCCCTTGATGGTTCCGGTTAGGGGAATGTTTTGCATGGTCATGCTAATCGTGGCAGATTCAATCTGATTGTCTGTGTCGTTTATCGCACTTGCCCCGAAATCCTCCATAGAAAAACTGAAGAGCTTGTCGGCATTGTATTTGTGCCATTTCAGGATTGTTATTGTCATTGGGATGCTCATGTCTTCTTCTGTAAGAGTCATCTTTATGCTGTTCATCTGTCCTGTGAGCACAGAGTAGCCGAAGTTCACTTCCGACTCCTTCACCAGTTCCTTTGTGTCCGTGTCATACACGTATGACGTTTCCTTTACCACCCTTCCCTTGCTGTCTCGCTCAAGGTCGGTTTGTGATGTTACGATAGGGTTTGTCCATGTAGAAGTGGCATCGTCCCAGGAGTATGCCGTGGTCTTTGTCACGAAGCCGTCGAGAGTCTCGTCGTATGTGTTTTCCACTCTTGTGCAAGCATCATTTCCACGTGTCTCGATGGCTGTGGTATATCCCTTTTTGTTGTATTCCGTCTTTGTGGTAGCCTCCTGCTGCCAGTTGCCGTTGTTGTAGATGTACGTAGTGGATAGGCACTGCTTCATAGTGGATGTGGCAGTTGCGGCGGCAGCCTTGTTTTCTTGCAGGCGTTGTGCAAAGAGCATTTTCACCATTTGGTTCACTTTTGTCAATGCGTTCAGTTTCTGCGCCTTGGCATAAGGTGCTGCAAGCAGCATTGCAGCAACCGTGAAGTAAAAGATTTTTTTCATACCTATTGTTTTTTTTATGTTTAAAAAAAATGGACTTCAGAGCCGTTTTCTTTCCAGCACCCGAAGTCCTTGTGTTGTTTCTTAGAAGAATTTTGTTTCCTGTCCCTCAATCTCGCTCAGCAGCATGTTTGCCAGTCGGCTTGTGCCCAGGCGGAACCACTTGTTCGTGAGCCATTTCTCGCCCAAAACCTCTTTCACGATGGTGTAGTAGATAAGGGCGTCCATCACGCTGTTGATGCCTCCTGCAGGCTTGAAACCAATCTGAATGCCCGTCTCGTC
>CAKQDG010000173.1 GCA_934219025.1 uncultured Prevotella sp.
CCGAGTATGCTTCTGCTGCCACGGTGTATATGCAGACGAAGAAACCGGACCGTACTACGTTTAATATAGAATATGGCAATGGCTCGTTTGGCTTGAACAAGGTGAAAGGTTATTTCTCTTTGAAAAACTGTTTTTTCGTTGATGCTGAATATCAACACACTGATGGAAACTACAAGTTTAAGTTTAAGTCGTCTTCTGAAGATACCATTGGTAGACGTTCTAATTCTGATATTTCTTTTTATCGAATGGAAGCAGCGGGCTTTTACAAAGGTTTTACTGCTCATGTTTACTATTACAATTCTGAAAGAGGATTGCCGGGACCTGTCATCAGACGTTTGTCAGACCAATGGAGCTCCAAGGACAGACAATGGGATCAGAATTTCTTCTTGCAGACTTCTTATAAAAAGCTTTGGAGTGATTTCGGTTTGCGTGCCAATTTAAAGTATTCGTATGATTATCTTCATTATTTGCAGGACCCGGAGAAAAATGCATCTGCAATGTATTGTAATAATCATTATGCACAGCAAGATATGTATGGCTCAGTTGCTGGTTCGTATAATAAAAGCTGGTTTTCTGTTACGGCAAGTACTGATTTAAGATGGACGGATTTGAATTGCGATGTATACAGGTTTAATTATGTATATCGTATTGATTCAAAGAGTCTGCTCTCTTTTATTGCTTCGTATAAGGGACTTGAGGCGAATGTTGCGTTACTTTATACTAATATAAAGGACAATACGAAGAGTGGGGGCGCATCTCTCAGTAAATTCGCTCCTATGTATTTGCTTTCGTATAAGTATAAACGGTTTATTTTCCGTGCTTTCCATAAAAAGATTTTTCGAGCTCCAACTCTTAATGACTTGTATTATACCATTGTTGGAACAACAAGCTTGAAACCGGAATATACTTCGCAGTGGGATGCCGGCGTAGATTATAAGGACAGTCATTTTCATCTTGCAGTAGATGGATATTATAATAATATTGACGACAAAATAGTTGCAATACCTATGAAAAGCCAATTCCGTTGGTCAATGGTGAATTTCGGCAAGGTAAAATCGCTCGGCATTTCTGTTTCCGGTGGATACAATGCGGAATGGCGCAAGTTCTCATTGTCGGCAAACGGAAATTATACTTGTCAGAAAGACCTTGACTATAGTACGCCAGGTTCTCCGGAGTATAAGCACTATGTGCCGTATTCGCCGTTACATTCAGCTTCGATGATTCTTGATTTGTCTTATGATTCATATTCGCTTTGCACTTCATTCTTGTATACAGGCGAGCGCTTTGCTCTTCTTTCAAATAATGCCGACGACATGTTGGGCGATTGGTATACGGTGGATTTGAAACTGAACAAACGCTTTATTTTGAAAAACGGAAATGTGATACAGACAACGGTAGAATGCAACAATGTTACCGATTCACGCCATGAAGTGGTGAAGCGATATCCTATGCCGGGAAGAAACTGGAAGTTTACTTTGAAGTTTGAACTTTAATAATGTGAATAATGAGAATAAGACTTTATATATATATTATAAGTATTGAGGTACTGCTGTCAGCATGCTCCTTGGAACCAGCCGACAATATTCCTGCAGAAACTCCAACGAAGACATCAGATAAGTTGCTTGTCTTGTGTGAAGGCTTATGGGGACTCGATAATTCTACCATTTCCCTTATAGATAATGGAGATGTTACGAATTGTTGGTTTCAGAAAAACAATCCGAAGATGCACCTTGGCGACACGGGGAATGATATCATAATGGTTAATGACACGTTGATAGCAGTTTCCGTAAACTGGTCGAACATTATACAATATATGTATCCAGACGGTAGAGCAATATCGGCAACCGAAAATATTCCCAACAACCGGCGCCTTGCAACAGATGGCGAAAACTACCTCTATTGCACATCGTATGCAGACAACGGCTACGTGGCAAAGATTGACATACGGACAAAGGAAATTGTAGATACTTGCCATGTAGGACATGAACCCGAAGGCATAGTATATTTTGACGGGAGACTTTTCGTGGCAAATACCGGAGGCTATGCACCGCAAACCGGACATCCGTATGAATCCACCATATCTGTGGTTGATGCTCAAACGATGAAAGAATTGAAACGTATCGATACCGGCTGTATTAACCTGTATGGAGCAATGGCAAGAAGTGGGCAGTTTTTGTGCATCAACTCTGCCGGAGACAATTATGATGTCGCCCCACGGTGTGTAGTCATGAATATGGCAAGTGAGGAGTTTCAAGTCTTTGATTTCCCTGCTACTTATGCCTGTGCATACGGAAATGAATTTTATTTGCTCGGCAGTCGCTACTCGTATACTACAGGCAACTATAACATCAGTGCGCACGTAATGGAGTTGCCGTCGATGAGAGTAGAACAAGGACTTGGCAGATATTCCGGTGTGATGACAGAGATTGACAAGATGCAGAGTCCGTATGGAATATTCATATCCCCTTATTCAGCCCATATGTATGTTACCGATGCACGGGGAAATGTAACCAACGGACGAGTTTATGAGTTTTCTGCATCAGGAGAATTGCTCAACAAATATCTTTTGGAGGGAATAAATCCGGGAAAGATTCTATTTATGGAATAATGAACAAAGCAGACAATGTAATAAATATTTCTTTGTGATTTTTTTTTTGAAGAGATATTTTATTTATTTTTGTACTTTGTAAGCCGTATCCCGGCAAAAGTATTGTTGTTCATTTAAATTGATAGAGTATGAGAAAATTTTTATTTTCTTTATTAACACTGGCATTATACGTTGGCAGTGTGGACGCACAGACCCAGCAGGTTTCCGTCGTTGAATATTGTCCGGCTCCGGGACAGTTTGTTAATCTGCTTCCAGAGGTGGAGGAGGGCATGACAAAGGAACAAGTGCTGACGGCATGCGAAGAGCAACTCTCCAAGCCAGGCTATCTCGTACATCTTGGTGGCTACGGCGGTTATATAACGGTGAAGTTTGAACATCCTGTAGAGAACAAAAAAGGTTCTGACTTGCTGATAAAAGGCAACGGCATGTATGCCACCGATGACCCTAAGTATGGCAAGGAAACAATAGGAGGCTCCATAGAGCCAGGCATCGTCTTTGTAGGAGTCGGCGACACGCCGGAAACGGCACAATGGTATGAACTTGCCGGTTCGGAGTATTTCACCCAGGAGTGGCACAAGAACGAAATAACCTATTATCGTCCGACGGCAGAGTCGGGCAGTGCAGCGACCCCCGGTT
>CAKQDG010000174.1 GCA_934219025.1 uncultured Prevotella sp.
CGTTGTAGTTTTTGGCGAGCACTATCAGGTGGTATCCGCTCTTGTCTATCTTCGGGTCGGAACGGTCGCTCTTGCTTCGGCGCGCCACATACATCTCGCATCCGAAAATCGGCTTGAATTCCGGCTTGCCCTCGTCGCGGAGCTTGCCGTTCACCTTGTTGCAGTAGTTGAAGAGTTCCTTGATGCCGAACATGTCGCCGTGGTCGGTTATCGCCATTCCCTTCATGCCGTTGGCTATCGCCTTGTCAACGAGTTTCGGTATGCTCGACTGTCCGTCGAGTATACTATAGTATGTATGAACGTGAAGATGTATGAAGTCTTGCATGCTGATTGTTAGTTATTTTCGTCTGATTTATGGCCGACAGCCATCAAAATGAGGTTCAAAGTTACGCTTTATACCCGAAACGACAAAAGAATAAGAGTAAAATTTGTAGAAATGCGAGAAAAGCGGTAACTTTGCAGACGCTTTTGATATGAGCACTTTCACTAGTGAATAATACTATGGGTAAAAAAATAAAGAAACTGAAAAATGTAAGAATACATCGTGAGGGAACAGACACCCTGCTCTACGGACTGGTTTTCATTGCCGCCGTAGCAGCTGCACTGTGGATATCAATCGACAGCAAGGTGCCTTTCTGGAGTTTCATGGTTGTATTCGGAGTGATATATGCCATTGTGCTTAACTTTTTCCGCTGCCCCAAGAGATTTTTCGAGGGAGAAACTGAAAAGGTGGTGGTGGCTCCTGCCGACGGAAAGGTGGTGGTCATCGAGGAGGTTGAGGAGAACGAGTATTTCCACGACCGCCGCATGATGGTGAGCATCTTCATGAGCCTGTTCAACGTGCATGCCAACTGGTTTCCGGTGGACGGCAAGGTGAAGTCCGTGCACCATGTGAACGGAAACTTCCACAAGGCGTGGCTGCCCAAGGCGAGCGAGGAAAACGAGCATGCCGACGTGATGATCGAGACTGACGACGGCACTGAGATTCTATGCCGGCAGATTGCCGGAGCCGTGGCTCGACGCATCGTTACATACGCCAAGCCGGAGGAAGACTGCTACATCGACGAGCATCTGGGATTCATCAAGTTCGGTTCGCGAGTGGACGTGTATCTGCCGCTCGGCACAGAAATCTGCGTGAAGATGGGCCAGGCGACAACGGGAAACAGAACTGTCATAGCTAAGCTAAAATAAAAGCGCCCCCGAAGCATGCCTTTCCGAAGGACAGCTTCGGGGTTTTTGTTTCAAAACATTTCAGGATTTTAACATTATCAAAAAAAAAGATTATCAGTCATGGCAAACTTTATAACAAGAAACATTCCAAACACCATAACCTGCTGCAACCTGATTTCGGGCTGCATCGCCACATCATTTGCATTCAGCAACCGCCCGGAGCTTGCGCTCCTGTGGATTGTCATAGGTGCCACATTCGATTTCTTCGACGGCATGAGCGCGCGTCTGCTCGGAGTTTCATCGCCCATAGGCAAGGAGCTGGATTCGCTTGCCGACGATGTTACGTTCGGCGTGGCCCCAGCCACAATGGTGTTTGCCGAACTATACGTGATGGACTATCCTTCGCCACTTGAGCCGCTGCGCAACATTCTGCCCTACTTTGCCTATATCATGGCAGCTTTTGCAGCGCTGCGACTGGCAAAGTTCAATCTCGACACCCGTCAGGCCACATCCTTCATCGGATTGCCCACACCGGCAAATGCCCTGTTCTGGGGCTCGCTCATCGTGGGTGCAGGCAGCCTCATCGAGTCTTCACCCTACAACGTGTTTGCAGTTATGGCGATGGTGCTGCTGAGCAGCTATATACAGGTGGCAGAGCTTCCGATGTTTGCCTTGAAATTCAAGCACTGGGGATGGAAAGGCAACGAGGTGAAATACATTTTCCTCATCACCTGCATCCCGTTGCTACTGATATTCCGCCTCTCGGCTTTCGCCATAATCATAGCATGGTATGTCATACTGTCGGTTTATGTGAACCTCTCTGCCAAACAGAAGGCCTTAAAGAATGACACACGGGCATGACACAGGCTGCCTAACGGCACATGGCATCATATTTGCCGTTTTCATAACAGCTAAATAAAGTATCAAAACCAAGTTAAACCGAAACAGATTATGGCTATTTTACTATATCTTCTGCTGTTCCTCTTCGTATATTCCGTGGCAAAGGTGGCATGGAAGTTCTTCACCCTCTACCGCAAGCTGCACGACGTAACCAAGCAGTTTCGTGATTTCAGTTCGGGGCAGAACGCAAGCGGATACGGCTCATACGGCAACGCTTCCGGCGGAAGCTACGGCAACGCCTCGCAAGCGGGCAACGACAGCGGCAGTCAGTATTCACGCCAGTCTACCACTACTTCCACGGGCGAGGTGATAGAAGACCGGCGCACGGAAGACGAGATTAACCGCAAGATTTTCACTCAAGAGGAGGGGGAATACGTGGACTTCGAGGAGGAGAAATAACGAAGCCCTATATACATTATTATATATAAGTGACTGTGCACTATCGCATAGTCACTTTTTTTTGTAGCTACGGAAATATTGCCGTATCTTCTCCACCTCCACACCGGAAGAAATCAAGCATACGAAAGGAGCGTTTTGCCCCGATACAGGTGTTGTAACGGTAGTTAAAAGTGTTTTTAACGGTAGTTAAAAGTGTTTTCAACGATAGTTAAAAGTGTTTTCAACGGTAGTTAAAACACCTTATTCAGGTCTATCCGCTCCCTCCGGATACGACAAACAAGACTTGAGTTCTACTTCATTCCGAAAGAATAACGACTATATGTTTTTTTAAGTCAGTAGGACTGTGTTCTTTATTCTTTTAGTGCTTATATTTTTAGATAAGAAAAGAAGTCACTCATAAAAGTGTGAAACACTTTGATATGTTACCAATATTATGTACATTTGCTGAAAGGATACAATATTCATTGTCCCACCTAAGAAAAAAAACAAAATACATCAAGGAATGAAGAAACAGGAATACGCAAGAGTGAACAAGGAATGGCTGATGGAGAAAGCCAAGGAGGAGGGAGTGAAGGAAATTCCCGGCGGTATATATTATAAGGTGTTGAAGGAAGGACTTGCTGACGGGCGACACCCCTCGCGCCGCAGCATCGTTACCGCCCACTACACGGGCAGGACGATAAACGGCAAGAAGTTTGACTCTTCGCTCGGCGGCGCACCGCTCGCCGTGCGCCTCTGCGACC
>CAKQDG010000175.1 GCA_934219025.1 uncultured Prevotella sp.
CCTTTGTCAGTATGCCGACAGCATCGGTTACTACCACAATGAGCTGGAATATGTAATGTATGATGCAGACCGCAGCAGTTCAGAAAAACCCTCCCTGCAACTCGTTACCGATGCAAATGCAAGACTTCTCGCCATGTCTACAGGTTTTAGCAAGGACGGCGGGCTCACGGCAGCCGAACAACTGTCAATAGCATCTGATATCGATGCCATCAGAAACACCGACGAAAACCTTTCCTTTACCGAATACTGCAACAAACTGAAGGAACAAAATCCCGAAGATGCCGAATACATCGACTATTGTGCCGAATACATCTATACGGCAGTCTATGCCAACCTCTCCAATCTCGATGAATACACCGATAACGTAATATACCAGATACAGCATTCCAATGTTGACGTGCAGAACAAACAGACACTCTATAATGGCATACAGATAGCCTACGCCAGCATTCTGTACTCTCAAAATATGAATTTCAAAAATATTTCCAACAATTAATACAATATCTTATGAAAAGATTTCCTTTAATCTTATTTCTTCTGCTTCTTGTTGTGGTTTCCCAAGCACAATCTCCATCTCGCCTTGTCTCCATTAATACTGCTTTGCAATATGCCAAGTCATACTGCGGAGACAGTGAAGGAAAGTACGACTACTACAAAGGTGTGTCTAAGAAGACAATCAACGGACAAAGTTACTACTATATTTTCGTTGACCAGAATCCTGGTGCAAGTTGGGAGCACGCTTGCAAGCACCTGTATATTAGCACGTCAAAAGCGACTGGCAGCTCAATGATAATATCCGAGGACGGTACACGCCCGTATGGGAATGTAGATATTGAGCCACTGCAGGTGAACGACCGCTATGGCTCCAATTCCACTCTCAAGGCAAAGGTGGCAAAGCTGAATGCAAATGCCGGAGATAAAAACAAGTTTGCCGGCAATACCTACGCCGTAATCCTGAGCGGCGGCATGAACAAGACCGCCAACGACATCCGCTACTGGAACGACTGCTCCTTCATATACCAGACCCTAAGGAACCGTTACGGCATACCGAAGAAAAATATCAAGGTCGTAATGTCTGACGGCACAGACCCTGCCGACGATATGATCGACGGAAACGGCGAATACTCGTCATCCCCTCTCGACCTCGACGATGACGGCGTTGCCGATATAGAATATTCCGCCACAAAGACAAATGTAACAAAAGTAATAAAAGAGACGGCTTCAACCATGAAAGACGAAGACCATCTTTTCCTTTATGTAGTAGACCACGGTGGCTATGACTCACAGAAAAAACAATCATATATATGCCTGTGGGGAGACGACAGACTATATCCCGATGAACTTAGCGACTGTCTCAATACAGGCGATGCCGGATATGTAACAGTTCTTATGGGACAGTGTTATTCCGGCGGCTTTGTAAATGCCCTGAAAGGCAACAACCGCATAATAGCCACAGCCTGTGGAGAGAACGAACTGTCGTACGGTTGCGAAGACCTGCCTTTCGACGAGTTCGTGTACCGTTGGACTTCTGCCATCAACGGCTATGATGCCGAAGGCAACAAGGTAACGGCCCGGACAGACACATTCCCGGACGGAAGACAGAAACCGGTAACGCTTGTAAAAGCTTATGAATATGCCTGCAGCAATGATATGTACACAGACGGCAAGTTTCAATATGCAGAGGAAACCCCATCCCTTTCATATCTGAACAATTCTACAGCCGAAGACTTGGCAATGGACACTATACCGCCGACCGTTTATTTGTATATTCCACATGGTAATACAGGTTATGTCAATCCGTATTATGATTCATCTAAGACTGTGATAAGAAATCCTTTCATTTTCTGGTCGAGTACAGATATCTGGCTCAGGAACCAGAATGACGGCTTTAAAAGTCAGCAGTATGAAATGCCGAATATAACAGACGAACATGCTACCGTATATGTATACACAAGGGTTAAGAACCGCGGTGTAAAAGTATATCCAGGCAAAGGTACGATACTACGCACATGGTGGGTAGAAAGCTCGGTCGTACTTGATGAATATGCGTGGAAAGGCTATAGGGAGGATTCCCTGATGGGTGGTGAAATCAACTATGCAACAATAAAGGATACAATTCAACCAGGAGGAACGTATATAAAGGAATTTAATTATACTTTCACTGAAGATCGTCTTGAAAAAGCAAAACGCAAAGGCTTCAACATGTGTCTGTTGTCTTTCCTCTCAAGTAAAGGCGGAAATTCGGCTATGCCCGTTACAGACAGTGGAATTGCCAAGGCATGGGCAACAGACCGTATGGGGCAGAAAAACCAATTGAAGTTTAAGGGGTTCGGTGAATTATATGATCTTGTTTTGATGCCGCCACTTCTATATCCCCATGAATTCTCCCTAGTCATGGCAACCGACAATGCATATACAAGTCAGTCCAAAGCCAATGTGGAAGTAAGCCTTTCTTTGCCGTCGGGAATATCAGACAATACGCTATTAAAGGGATTCCGGAAAGATAAACAAAAACTTCGCTATTTGACTGTCAATGATAGTATTGCTGTCATTCGTGGTATTCAGTGCAAGCCGACAGAAACTGCCCATCTCGGCATCACTGCAAATCTTGTTGCAGACAAGGATATTATTTTGCCGGAAACTCGCAATCTGGACATCTTTGTAGTAGATGAAGCTACTGGCGAGATAATGGGGGGCGAGAGCGTTGAGATTACGGTTTCACCTCGCCAGAAAATTGTCCCGGAAATAGACAAGACAGTTCTGCCTGATGGAAATGTTCGTCTTACGGCAGAAAATGTAAACGAGAAAGCTTCGTACGAATGGTACGACAGCGAAGGCAGGCTTGTTGGAACAGGAACAACCCTTGATGTCAGTTCTGTGGCATCTTCAAGTGAATACACACTGAAGGTAACGGCAGAGAAAGACAATGCCATAAATAGGACAACGGTAAATGTCGAGAAGACGCCGTTCGTAAAGAATGCCACAGTTTCCCGCGATGTCATTGACGTAAAATTCTCTGTACCGGCATCTAATGGTATGAGCGCACGCATTTCATCCGTTGACGTCAATTCTCCGGTTGTAGATCATGCAATAAAAGAAGGTGCTATTGGCATTTCCTTTAATGTTCCTGCTGTTTCTTCCAAACTGTGCCAGCTTTCCATACTTCAGAACGGAAAAATTATAGAAACATTAAAATTAAGATGTGAATAA
>CAKQDG010000176.1 GCA_934219025.1 uncultured Prevotella sp.
TAGAGGGCAATGCCTTGCTCGTAGACAAAGGAACTGTAGTAGGGGAGAGCGACCGCTATGCTTCGCAGAACGTAGTAGTTCCGGCAATCCGCTATGCCGGTGAGGCTCCAGACCTTGGTGCCTTTGAACTCGGACTTACAACAAAGACCGTTTCCTTCGGTACTCAGACTTCAGGTATCGGCTATATCCAGAGCAGCAAGAGCAACGGCAAGAGAGTTCGCCTCGTCCAGGCATTCAACGGACAGGTTATCGTGAATGTCGACGGTGCACAGGCAAAGGACAAATTCCAGATGACTGCATATGATGTAAACGGCAAACTCCTCGGTACCCATCAGTTCAATGGTACCAATTCCAGCATCTATCTTCCGAATGTAGGTGGAATGATGATGCTGAGTGTAAAGGGTAACGGAGTAAATGAAACGGTTAAGGTGATGATGAAATAGAATCTTACAGTTTTAATATATTTACGTTAAGAAAATCCTTCATGGTAAATCTTGTAACGATATAGCGTCAAGATGCCGTGAAGGATTTTTTTGTGGTAAAAAACAAACGGAAAGGGTGGAATATTCTCCAAATATCAATGAATACGTGTTGTGTGCGTTCCTTTAATTTGCGTAATCCATTTTATATGCGTAATTTCGCATAGTGAAAAGTGCTGTTTGTATACAGCAGATAGTATTACGACAATAACAAAAAAACAATAATGGATTTCAAGAAACTATTTATGATGAGTGCTGCGGCTATCGCCTTGAGCGCCGTGCCAGCATCAAATGCCGTTGCCGACAATTTGCCGGCTTTCCCTGGAGCCGAGGGCTTCGGAAGATATACCACGGGAGGACGTGGTGGAGCTGTATATCATGTTACGAAACTCGATGATGACGGCTCGGAAGGAACTTTCCGCTGGGCTTGCAACAAGTCGGGAGTGAGAACTATTGTCTTCGACGTGAGCGGAACGATATATCTGAAGAGTGCCTTGCAACTGAAGAAAGGAAATGTTACCATTGCCGGACAGACTGCTCCGGGCGACGGTATCTGTATCGCCGACTATCCGTTTGAAATATCAAGCGACAATGTGATAATCCGCTTCATGCGCTTCCGTCTTGGCAATCGCCATGTGGACAAGCACGAGGGCGACGGACTGGGTGGTATGGACCGCAAGAATATCATCGTAGACCATTGTTCTATCAGCTGGAGTATCGACGAATGTCTGTCGGTTTATGGAAGCAAGAACATCACCCTGCAGTGGAACATCGTTTCGCAGAGCCTGAAAAAATCCGGTCATTCAAAGGGAGCACACGGATATGGCGGCAACTGGGGCGGTAGTGGGGCATCTTACCACCATAACCTGTTGGCTCATCATGATTCTCGCGTGCCACGACTCGGTCCGCGCCCCGGCACTCAGAAAGACGAACGCATGGACTTGCGAAACAACGTGATGTATAACTGGGGCGGAAACGGCTGCTACGGTGGCGAAGGCATGAACGTGAATATTGCCTATAACTATTACAAGCCGGGACCAACAACGCTGAAACTTAAAGACGAACGTAAGTACAGACTTGCCGCTCCCGGCATACGTACCGTAGACTACTGTCTGAACAAGAATACCATTGCCTACAACTATAAGGTGGTTACCGGTTCGGCAGACTTGACAAAAGATGAGATTAATGCAATAAAGGGAACGTCTGACGGTACTAACAACTATGTGACGATAAAGGGAACGAAATATCTGATTGACATGACCACCAACAAGATTGATGTTGACGGAAAACCGATGACTATTGCGTGGAACGACTGGAAACCTATGCTCCACGTATGGGGCAAGTTCTATGTTGAAGGCAACTACAATCCCAACTTTGCCGACATGAACAAAAACAACTTTAAATACGGACTGTCTGACCAGATAGACAAGAGTGGCAACGACAATACTTATCCTGGTGACGATGCCATCAGACTTACAACTCCGATGACATTCGAGGGCGTTACTACACATACCGCACAGGATGCCTACGACAGGGTTCTTGCTTATGCCGGAGCGTCGTTACACCGCGACTGGGTGGACGAGCAGATGGTGAACGACACTAAGAATGGTGTTGCGGCTGCTACGGGAAGTGGAAACACGGGCGGTATTATAAACTCGCAGGACGACAACAAACCTGCCGGGGCAGCTGCCGACTGGAGTCCATGGCCAAACCTCGTTACTGATACGTCTATAGACGTTACCGATACCGACGGCGACGGTATTCCCGATTATTGGGAGGATGCCAACGGACTGGACAAGAACAACAAGGCTGACGGTAATCAGACTGATGCTGAAGGCTACACCAATTTGGAGCGTTATATGAACAGTCTTGTTGCCGACATCATGACGAAAGAGAATGAAGGCGGAAAGTTCATTAGCGGTAATCAGACCTACGAGGATGCTTCGGGCATTGCTGATGCTACTATATATAATAAGGTGGCAGACGGCAGGATATATAATCTTCAGGGAATGGTTGTAAGCAAACCTGTATCGGGAAGGGTGTATATTCAGAACGGGAAGAAGTTTGTGAAGTAATAAATAACCCCCACACTACCCCTCCATAAGAGAGGGGATGAAGTTGCCCTATAAAAATAAAATCCCAAGCGAAAATCAAATTCGCTTGGGATTTTTCACTTTTGTATTTTTACCTTTGTATTTCTTTTTATATAAATAAAGCATATTACTCCCCTCCCTATGGGGGAGGGGGAAGCCGCCTTTGGCGGCGCGGGGGAGAGGCTTTTCCCTATGGGGGAGGGGGAAGCCGCCTTTGACGGCGCGGGGGAGAGGCTTTTTCTCTGCGGCGCGTGGGAGAGGCTTTAAATTCTCTGTTCTCTATTATTATATGTCAGCATTTCCTTTGGTACATTCTCTTTCACCGAATTGACGATAAGTTCAGCAATAGAGTGGCGCACGAAATTTTTTGCCGTTAGCAATACTACGTCCCTTACAGGGATAGGCAAGGCAAACGGACGCACGAGTTCCATCTGGCTCTCCGACAGTTGGCTGAGGGCAAGTTCGGGAATAAACGTAACTCCCTGTCCGCTTTCCACCATACGCATGAACGTCTCGATACTGCCGA
>CAKQDG010000177.1 GCA_934219025.1 uncultured Prevotella sp.
CCATCTCTTCAAGAAGCGAGAGCATCGACTTCACGATGCGCTGCGGCACACCATACATACTTGCCGACGTGTCCACACAAACAATCATCGGTCCCTTTCTTGCTGCCGACTGAAAGCTGAGATGACGCGAAGGTTTCGACATGTTCGATTTGTAGCGGAAAGTCTGTAGGCGCCTTCTAACGAATTTATACAAGAAAGCATCCTCCAGTTCGTCGTCCATATAAAGAGCCGCCTCAGATGGAAGCAAAGCATTGAGGTCGTTGCCGATGGTAATGCCCTCTATGTCGCTACCCGATGAATGTTCAATCTTCTGTCCCCTTCCCGAAGAGGCGGTAAGCCTGTCGCTGCCGTTGCTGTCGGCCACGCGCCCCATCTTCTTCACCACCTCCTCAATCTGCGGATAGCGGTCTTGAAGTCTGACGAGAGTGAGGTTGCGTTCAAATTCCGTTTCCGTCCATCTGCCGTCCATCATCTGCCAAGCCTGCACTGCCTTCTCTGGCGAGACCTTCTCCTTTTCAACATATTTATGTGCATTGTCGAGAAGCATGGGGAGAGTTCTTTCCAGATGATTTCCGCTTGATGAAACATGCTTGGCCGACTCCTTTCGTTGCTGTTCGTCGGCAGCCTTACTCCAGTCAGCCACCATTTTCTCCCAGTTTTCCATATCCTCCGACTTCCCTTCGCCGAAGCGCCGCTCAAAGAATTCACGGTCGAAACCATTGTCCTCGTGTTTCTCGCCGATTTCAGCAAGAAGCGACTGCCATGCCTGTTGCTCCTTTCGCCTTTGTGTGCTCCATTGCAGAACCTCGCTCATACGGTTGCGCTCAGTCCATTGGCGCTGCGAAAGAAACTGCTGGTAGTGCACGCAGTCGGCAATAAACCGTCCCACGGTGGTAAAGAAAATCTTGCCACACAAGCGGTCGTCCAATACTGTCGCTTTAGTCTTGGCATCGCTCATCAGCCTCACGAGATACTGCAGAAGAGGATCAGAATATTCCTTCCATGGTTCATCTTCAGCCCATGCCACGCCCCTGCCGGCAATTTCTCCCGTTTCCACAAAAATCTCGAGCATCTTGAGATATCGGGGCAGATTCATTGTCTGACTACTGGAAGTCTGATTCTTCCAGTATTCGTCGGCATGCAGAAAATCAGTCATAAAGCTTCTCTATGTCTTGACGGGTGAAAGCAATGTCTTTAAGCAGCGACGCGAGATACACCTTAATCTCCTTGTGGTCATCCTCGCTGATAAACATATTCTCCGCCAAATCCTTCTCGATATCAGATATATAGTCGGCAATACCCTCTATCTCCGCAGAGTAGTCCCTTCCGGAGTCAGTAACGTCGGCAAACGGCAGTTGCATGCTGTCGCCTTCGGCAATCGGTTCCACTTCAATCCTCACGCCGTCGATATAAACATACCTGTCGTCTCTTGCGAGAGCCACGGGCCTACTGCCTATTGGGGCAGCCATAGAACCGTCGTAGCTTCGTATAACGACAACCGACGGATTCCGCTTGTCATTATACAACACACCCTGCTGGGCATCCCTGCCATAGGGCGGCAACTGCTGGTAGTCTTGCGCAAAGATATATGTATTTTCAGCACTACACCCCAATAGCTTATAATAAAACTTGTTGTATAGCTTCTTGTCGGCATCCCTTTTCAGTTGCCGGCTCGACACCCGCTTCTGTGCCGAAGCCGCACGGTGAAGTCTGATATCTTCCTTCAAATCCTGTTGCATCTTTCCGAGAGTCTCCTTCACTTTAGAGAAGATAGCCCCGACAATAATGCTCCGTATGCCGTCGCGTTCTTCCGGTTCCTGCCACAGGCAGTTGTATATAGAGAAAATATCCGACAAGGCAACCTTATTCCTGTCGTGCATAAAAGCCGAGGTGCGCAGAAGCCTTACGATATTCTTCCACCGTCGGTCGCTCACGTATACGTCCCTCCGCTCGTTAGTGCCGCTGATAGCCACCGCTCTTATGGAGCGACGTATTTTGTGGATAGTTTCAAGAATGTCGGCAGAAATCTCCACCTCTCCAATCCTTTCTGTCCACTCCCGGTATTCCTCTTCAGTAATCTTCAGCGATTCGTCAATATCAGCTTCTGCAGCGTCGTCGGTAGCAAGCAGCATCTGGTCGAAGTTGCTTTCTTTCCTTATGTTCTTACATTCCAGCCGGATAATAAAGCGGTCCCACAGAGCCTCCAGTCCTTCGCCCTGAGCCGGTAGCTCATTGCTTGCTGCCACAAGAAGTTTCAGTGGTAGATGTATCTCGATGTTGCCGTTGCGGAAGAGCTTTTCGTTGATAACAGTCAAGAGAGTATTCTGAATAGCCGGTCCCGCTTTCCATATCTCGTCGAGAAAGACTACGTCGGCAGTAGGCAGATAGCCGTCGGTGGAGCGCACATAGGCATCGGAACTCTTCAGCCGGCTGATGCTCACCGGACCGAAAATCTCGTCGGGAGTAGAAAACCTCGACATCAGATATTCAAACGAACGAGCCCCATGGAAAGCCTCCTTCAGTCGGCGCGCCACCATCGACTTTGCCACTCCCGGCGGTCCCAACAGGATAATGCTCTCTCCGGCAAGTGCAGCCAGGAGCGACAAGCTTATTTCCGTTTCCTTTTCGTATATCCCGCGATTCATCTCCGCGAGAAGAGACTGTATGCGTTGTTTCATCACATATAATTGTTGTTTCTCTTTTTCCTGCTGCTGTCAGTTTGCAGTCTTTTGATAAGCCATTCTTTCATCACCGTTAGCGATATGTATGATGCCACAATATTTGAAGCCGTTTTTCTCCAACAGGTGCCGCATGATGGAATTGTCCTTGTATGTGTCGATGCGTATATTGTTGGATATAGAAAAACAATATTGTAGCATCTCTTCAAAGATCCCGTGAGCATCCTCACGGCTTGTTATTCTGTGTATAACATAATAAGGGTCGTTATCAAGCCATTGCCCACCATAAATGTTGCTGTAAGTAGGGTCGGGTCCAGCTTTCATTACAAATGAGCCAACGGCGGTATCGCCATGCATTATAATCCGGCAACTGCCGTTTTGAATATCCCCCATTATGATATCTTCCGAAGGATATCCGT
>CAKQDG010000178.1 GCA_934219025.1 uncultured Prevotella sp.
CCCTCGGCGAGGCTGTATACATGATGGGAATTGAGAAGAATTCGGATATCGTCACGATGGCTTCGTATGCTCCGATTTTCGCCAACCTGAACAACAGGAAGTGGGCGCCCGACATGATTCAGTTTACGTCAGACCGCGCATTCGGCACTCCGTCGTACTACGTGCAGAGCATGATGGCAAACAACATCGGCACGAGGGTGCTCCCCGTAACACAGGATTCTCCATACACTTATGCCGAGGAGAAGATGAAACCAGCCGTGTGCCGTGTGGGAATGGGAACATACAACACTCAGTCGTCGTTCCAGGACCTTGGCTATACCGACGACAAGGGCAATGCCCTGCCTGCCACCATGGAGCTTAATCCGGTGGACGTAAACGGCACTTGGACCGTGAGCGGCAATACTATAAGTCAAACGGCAAACGGGAAAGACTGCATCCGTCTGAACCCGGGAACAATCACGAGCGACGGATATATATATAAGGTTCGCGCGAGAAAGGATTCCGGCAAGGAGGGCTTCCTCGTCGTGTTCAACTATGTTGACGAAAAGAACTATTGCTGGCTGAACATCGGCGGATGGGACAACACGAAGAGTGCCATTCAGCAGACAGCCGACGGCGGGCGCTCGGAGTTGGCCACGGCTCCTGTAAAGATAGAGCAGGGCAAGTGGTATGACGTGGAACTGAAAGTTGTGGGCGACAGCATATTCGCCCGTCTCGACGGCAAGCAGATTTTTGCCACCAAGCTTAAATCTAACGTTAAGCCCGGCATCTTCTCTACCGCCACTCTCGACGAGAAAACGGGAGAGGTTATACTGAAGATTGCCAACACGAGCAACGAGAACACTACGGCAAAGATTGCTCTCAACGGCAAGACGATTGGCAGTGGAAAACTGATTCGTCTCTCTTCAAAGAACGGCTCCGACGAGAACACCATCGACTGTCCTACGAATGTTTATCCCGTAGATTCTTTTGTTGCGACGGGCAAGGATGGACTGGAGATAGAAATCCCGTCAGCATCGCTGAATATCCTGAGGCTTTCATGCTTCTGACTTGATGAAAATGGAATTGTTCTAAATTTCCTCTGATTCCGCGATTCTGCACTTCGCAAAAAGTTAAAGAATGTATATACAAATTCTCCGTTTCCGAAGAAGCAATGCTTTTCGGGGAGCAAAGCATTGCTTCTCTCCTTGAAAAGCATTGCTTTCCTGAATTCGCCTGTTTTCGCTAAAGAAAAATTAAGAATTCGGGGCAGGGAAATTTGGAACACTTTAATACAAGAAATTCTGTGAACAATACAGAACTGAACCATTCTTATTTGGATGTTTATCGTTCAAATAATGATTTATGTACATTTAATAACGTTATTTCTACACTGCACAGAAAGGTTTTGGCTAATTTTGCCACCGATAAAAGTCATTTGATGACAAGGAGATGTTATTCAAATTTAACTAACTGTTAGCCAACTATTCATTAGTAAGGGGCACATCATCGTTGAAAAACCTTATGTGCCCTTTTTTCAAAAAAAAATCGACCTGTGAAATATTTAAGACTCTATCTTTTCTCCATATTGTGCCTGGCATCGCTCTTGTCAGCAACGGCAAACAGCGATGCCCGGCTATTTCCCTCTGCCACCGACAGCTTCTGGAAGAAGAATGTGCCGGCGGCTATGCGCAACGACTATATCCTGCTCGGCAACAGATATATCGGAAAGCCGTGGACACCAATAAAGCCGGAACTCTTTGCCGAATTCAGAACAAACGGCAACCGCACGAACTTCGAAGCTGAAAGCTTTGCTAAAAGGAAGCAGATGACCTGTCTTGTTATGGCGGAAATAATGCAGCAGAAAGGGAAGTTCGTACCTGACATTTGTCGCGGACTTCATTATTTCATGGAACAGGAGCATTGGTGGGGACTGCCGGCGCATTATCCTAAGGATCATCCGGAGAGGGACTTGCAGGTGGTTGACCTTTTCAATGCCGAAACTGCAAGTATGCTGGCATGGACAACTTATATGCTCGGCTCGCAGATTGACAAACGGGAAAAGGGACTCTGCGACAGCGTGAGGAGCGAAATCGAACGACGCTTTCTTAATCCCACCTTATATAATAAGCAGGGATGGAAGGACAATGCCAACAACTGGAACACCTGGATTACGAGCAACTGGCTGGAGTGTGTGATGCTCTGCGAAAAGGATGAAAAGAAACGCGACGAGGCCATCAGCGGAGTGAAAGCCGACCTGAGAGTATTCCTTAAAGGATACCCCGACGACGGTGGATGCGAAGAGGGTGTAGACTATTGGGACAGGGCTGGCGCCTCGTTCTTCGAGTCGATATATTTTCTTGACGTTATGGGCAAACCGATGAAGCTCTCGGAGCAGCAACGCGACAAGGTGCACAATATGGGAAGGTTTATCACAAATATGCACATCAAAGACCTCTCGTTCGTGAACTTCTCTGACGCAAAATCAAAATGTCTGCCCAACATTAACATTCTCTTCCCATTCGGGTTGTATTTCAAAGACAACACGATGATGGAATTTGCATCATTTATTGCAAAGAAACACAATTATCTCTCGAAACCTTCATATCTCTTCCAGCGCACGGGCAATTATCCGCCGCTCGGCAGAGAATTGCTGTTGCTCTCCATGATTAAGGAACTGAAAGGCACGAAAAGTGCGGAGCCAAGGGCAATAGACGATTTTCTTGGTAATTCGCAGATTATGGTAGCATCGACAATGCCGGACAAAAAAGTAAAACACTCATGGTTTGTAGCTGCTAAGGGCGGAAACAACGGCGAGAGCCACAACCATAATGATGTGGGCAACTTTATCGTGTATTACAACGATACGCCCGTAATTATCGACCTGGGGCGCGACACTTACACATCGCAGACCTTCGGCAACCGCCGCTACGAACTGATGAACAACCGTTCGGCTTACCACAATGTGCCGATTATAAACGGGTTGGAGCAATCGCAGGGCAAGCGTTTCAAAGCTTCAGACGTGTCTCATCAAGTATCGG
>CAKQDG010000179.1 GCA_934219025.1 uncultured Prevotella sp.
AGAAAGCCTATAGCTTTATAACCATGGCAAGCCCGTCGGCACCAACGCCGACTTGTACTTTTTGTTCCTCGTTGATGACATTGCCGTCGGCATCCTTCTTTTTCTTCTTTCCCGTAATCTTGTCCACAATCCAGTAGCTCGCCTGAGCCGAGAGAAAACCGATGGCAGCACCGGCAGCCACATCCTCCCAATGGTGGCGGTTGCGGCGCACGCGGTCTACGGCAGTGATGGTGGCAACGGTATACCCCGCCACGCTAATCCAGGGCGAAGTTTTGCCATACTCCTTGTGGAGCACTGTGGCTCCGCAGAAAGCCACCGCCGTATGCCCGGAGGGAAACGACCTGTTGTCCGTGCCGTCGGGACGCATCTTGTGGATGGAATGTTTCAGCAAATACGTGGAACCGGCACAAAGTATGAACGATGCCCCCGACTTATACAGCCTTTGCTCCCACGAGCTCCGGCAAGGCACTCCGGCAGCCTTGAGTATGAACGATGCCGCCATGGGGGTGTATTGCAGATAGTTGTCGATACCGTCGCCGTGGTATCGCTTATATTGTGATGACGCCTGGGCAAAACAGCCAATGCTTGCCATCAAAAGCATAAATATACAGAGGGTTTTATTTTTCATGGCGCAAAGGTACATCTATTTGCTGGAAAAATAAAATGACAAAACATAAAAAATATTGTTTTGACACCTGCCTGTGGAATCAGCAGTCTGCACAACAGCGTAAGTCGCTGCTATTCTTCATATTAGCCTGACAACAGAGTGCCCGGATTGACAAAATAAGAAGTTTAGAACACTTTTTGGCTTCCGAATGTAAATATTTTTGCTATAAATCAGCGGTAGCAATGCTCCGCTCGGAGCAAAGCAATGCTTTTCGAGGAGAGAAGCAATGCTTTGCTCCCCGAAAAGCAATGCTCGGGCAAAAGTCTTTACATTTCGGGCATTTTGGGAAAAGTGTTCTAAATGTCGCATTTGGGGAATTTCAGCCGGTGCTCACCCCTACCCCACCGCTATGGATTTCATGAAATCAAGCAAATTAAATTTGTCGAGATTGAATCGCAAATGGATGAAGAAACGATAAATATACGCGATTATAAGCAACAGGCGTTACATTTATGTTAAAATATAAGAATATTTGCATAATCAGTAACAACATATAAGTAAAAAAGCTATATTTGCAATGTTTTATAATTAACTTAAACTTTACCACTATGACACCTTCAGAATTTATCAAGAAAGCCATTCGCCTGCTGGACGCATACATGATACGTTCTGGCAAAGACGAAATCAACGAGATGGAAGCCAATCAGGAACTTGCAAAATTGGGAGTGCTCGAGGATGAAGCTTCGCATCCGGGCAAACCGTTCAGGGAGTTGCTCATAAAGTTGCGCGACTCCAATCATCTGCCGCAGAACATCCGTCAGCGCTACGGAATGTGGAAAATCCGCATTTCGTCTACCGTGGCGAGAAAGCCAACTATGGTAAGCGTGTTCTGAACAGGATTTTCGTCAGTCAGTCTTTTCCCCGACGGGATATTGCTTTTTGCTCCAAGAGCAAACCACAATAAAAAGAGTAGCCTCTGTATCTGCATGATATTCAGCGGCTACTCTTTTATGTTGTGTCGTTCGTATTGACTGCAACTATTTCTTTATCAGCCTCAACGTTTTATAAGCCCTTCCGTTTCTTGTTATGCTGGCGATATAAACGCCACGGCTGCCACTAACCGGGATGCTCACCACCGTGCCGATGCCGGCATTTATTGATACTGTATTTACGAGGGTGCCGGAATCGGAGAATATACAGATGTCGTATTGTCCGCCCTCGCTGAAATTCAGGTTCACGGCATCGGCAAACGGGTTGGGGTATACGGCAAGGGAGCTGTCAGAACTGCTCATGGTTTCAGCGTCTTTGATACTGGATGTATTGGCAATCTCCTGATAGTCACTCCATGAAATGTCGGAACCGCTTATACCGTCGGGCGACACGGCGCGCACGCCAAAGCGACACATTCTGTTGCTGTCGCCGGCAAGCGGAGCACCTACGACGTATGCCGCCCACGACTCGGTGGCGGTCATCAGCAGCGGTTCCTCGCCCTGCTGCTGAAAATAAATCTCATAATACCATGTGCCCACCTCGTCGTTGTAGGTCTTCTCTTCGCCGCTCTCCTCCTTCGAGGCATAGCGCATCTTGAAGTCCACACCGTTGTTGTAGCCACGCAAAATCTGTATGTCTTTTATGCTCGGTTTCACTGTAGCAAAAGTCTGGTTGGGCGTGCGCAGGGCAATTTCGCCCACAAGCATCTGATAGTCGGCAGGAGTGTTTTCGAGTGCAATGCCAATCATGGCAATCTTGTTGCCGTCTTCAATCTTCAGGTTGTCGAGAGAAGTCTTGAAGGTGGTCCATTCCCCCTGCCGGTCGGCATCGGGAAGGGCAATCTCCCTGTAACTCGCCACATCGCCGCTCAATGCCACGAAAAGGCGGGCATGGCTTGCATTGCCGTGGGTGAGTTTATACGTAACCGATAGCTCGTCGGAAGCCTTCACCGTGAGCCTGGTCTTAAATAGTTTAATGCGCGAAAAATCTGTTGCCCCGTAGAGCTTCAAGCAAGAGCCGCCGGTATAGGCATCCTCCCATGTCAGTTCGGCTTTAGCAAGAGACATGATGTTGTCGGCAGACACCCGGTCCTCTCTGTCGGTAATCCAGAAGCGCCATGTGGGCAGATAGTCCTGCATGTTCAGATTATACCATTTAGAGTCGGCCACCACCTGTCCGTCCTTATACAGTTTCAGTCCGTTGCCCATATTAAATCGGGTTACGAAGGGAATGTTTTGGATGGTAGACTTTGCCGTGAGCAGTCGGGCGAGTCCGTGGAAAGTCTTTAGGTCGCTGTTGGCGAGAGAGCAGTCGGTGCGCACGTCGGGCAGCAGAGCCGGATTGCGGTAGCCTCCGGAGAATATCAGCTCCTGCTTCTCGAGATAAGCCCTCTGTATGTC
>CAKQDG010000180.1 GCA_934219025.1 uncultured Prevotella sp.
GGAGCCGTCTGCAAAAGAGAAAATAGAACGTGGCAAGAAAGCTATTGCTACCTTGAAAGAATACAGGGAAACGAAAAGCCCTACCCTTCTGCCGATCCTTAAAGAAAACATGAAGTATTTCGGCTATGGCTACATTAAAGACGCAAATGAACTTGTGCCAAGTATTCCTATATGTTTTTATGCGTTTCGTGCAATGGTTGGTGTCGGCTGTCTGCTCATCGTGTTCTTTGCCATTTGCCTGTTCCTGGTCTACAGGAAAGAAATAAGCAGATTCCGCTGGTTCTTATTATTGGCATTAGCAGTTTTCCCGCTGGCTTATATAGCATCAGAGGCAGGCTGGATAGTAGCCGAAATCGGTCGCCAGCCATGGACTATTCAAGATTTGCTGCCTGTCGGTGCTGCCGTATCCGACGTTGAGGCTGGAAGCATAGCAACAACCTTCTTCATATTCCTTGCCCTCTTCACCACGATGCTTGCCGTGGAGATAAACATAATGGTGAAGCAAATAAGAAAAGGCCCTGAATATAAATGATTTATATTCCTTGACGCGACCATTTATAGAATTATAATGAAACTAAAAATATAATATTATGACTTACGGATTTTTGCAATCATACTGGTGGTTCCTCGTATCACTCCTCGGAGCCTTGTTGGTATTTCTCATGTTCGTGCAGGGAGCCAACACCTTGATTTTCTGTTTAGGAAAAACAGTTAATGAGCGTAGACTGATTATAAACTCTACCGGAAGAAAATGGGAGTTAACATTTACAACGCTTGTCACATTCGGCGGTGCATTCTTCGCCTCCTTCCCTCTTTTCTACAGCACGAGTTTCGGCGGTGCATACTGGCTATGGATGATAATTCTTTTCTCTTTCGTCATTCAAGCTGTGAGCTATGAGTTCCAAAACAAAATCGGCAACTTCCTTGGACCAAAGGTGTTTCAGGTTTGTCTGATTATCAATGGCATCGCAGGTCCATTACTGCTTGGCGGAGCCGTGGCAACTTTCTTCAACGGAAGTAACTTCGTGATAGACAAAGGTAATATAGCAAATAACTTGCAGCCGGTTATCAGTAGGTGGGCAAATGCCAGTCATGGACTTGACGCCTTGCTTGACCCTTGGAATATAGTCTTAGGACTCGCCGTTTTCATGCTCGCACGCATCCTTGGCATCCTATACATCAAGAATAATATAGACCATAAGGCTATACTGGAGCGGTGCACCAAACAACTGCCCATGAATGCCGTCGTGTTCCTTATGCTCTTTGTACCATTCCTTATTCATGTCGCTTTAAAGGACGGTTTAAGTACATTGTCGGGTGACATCACCACAGAAAACATGAAATACTTGCATAACCTGACGGAGATGCCTGTGGTTGCCGGCATTCTGCTTGTTGGAATACTCCTTGTGCTTTATGGTATCTTTATGGCATCTAAAAGCATCACCTGCCGCAATGGCATATGGTATAGCGGAACGGGAAGCGTACTAACAGTCTTGGCGTTGCTGCTGACGGCAGGATGGAACAATACCGCCTATTATCCGTCAAACATTGACATACAGAGTTCGCTTTGTCTTTCAAACAGTTGTAGCAGTGAGTTCACATTACGCACAATGGCATTTGTTTCCATTTTAATTCCATTCGTTCTTGCCTATATAATATACGCTTGGCGCTGCATAGACAAAAAGCGGATAACACAGGAGGATATTGAAAACGACGAAGCTTATTAAACGATCTCACTTGCCGTGGCTATTCCACACCTTTATGCCATAGTTTAGAATTATGCCTTCGAACGGTCCCAACCCATAGACGAGTATACTCAGTACAAGGAGCTACTCCGTCGCTATCTGTCCCGGATGTACAAACTGACCGTGCCTTACGGTTTGTTTTCCATATTGTATGGCAAAGCCCGGACAATGATGAAGGCATTTCAAGCACAGCGTGCATTTTTCTTTTGTCCATACAGGATAGCCACGGCTGCAGTCTATGGCGTGCTCCGGACATTGACAGGCGCACTTCTTGCAGTCAATACACTTTTCCCTCAGCACATGAAAGTGTTTCGTATTGCGCTGATGCTCATAGGTTAGATAATACCAGTGAGCCAGCCAATGGGGGAAACGCAGAAAGTCGAAGTTCCCCGCCTGTCGGTCCACGGCACGCTGCACGGTTTTCTGAATCTGCCTTTCCGCCTTCTCAGTTTTGCGCAAACACTTCTTGCGGTCAGACACGTCGAACAGCGGCGTCCACACGTCCACCATCTTCACATTATACTTTGCGTCGAGCCACAGCCCCCTACCCTTCAATAATTTCTGCATCATATAATGAGCTTCGCCTGTGGTGGTGCCGAATGTAACGACATGGTAGATGAAATTATGCTTCAGACCGGAAATCTCCAACCTGCCCACAAACCTCACCACAATGTCGGGAAGACCCCAGAAATAAACAGGAGAGACAAAACCCACGCGTTCGTTCTCATTCAGGGAAAACGAAAATTCGCCATTATTCATGCAGTCGGTTATTGAAATACAACTTTCGCCTGTTGCCTGTGCCAAACAAAGCGCCACATGCTTGCTGTTTCCTGTGCCAGAGAAATAAAAAACCATTCTTGTTTATTTTTATATACCCTGCAAAGGTAATGGTTATATTCCAACCACCAAAGCGTTTGACTGTGAATATATTTTTTAGAACACCACTTAAATGACACAATGGAGCACCTTACAAAAAAAAACTCACACTCTGACAACATAAAGCAACGGATGATAAAATAAAACAGAAAAAGAATAAGACGAAACAAAATGCCAAATGACAAAAGAAATCACAGGCAAAAGTGGTCAAAACTTCCACAAAACGTCTCCCCTTCCAAAATTGTTCTATTTTTCTCTGAATTGTTCGATTTTTCCA
>CAKQDG010000181.1 GCA_934219025.1 uncultured Prevotella sp.
ATTCTGCACTTTTGTTATTCCTATCAAATACCACAACGATTACCCCCAAACGCTCCGGGTGTTTCGCCTAAACGCTCCGAGTGTTTCGCCTAAACGCTGTATGTAAAATTTCCAAGTGGCATGTTTACGACCTCCAAATGACGTACTTACGCCTCCCAAATGGCATGTTTAGATGTCGTAATCCCCATACTTTTTTCTGAAGTTTCGGATTTGGTTATTCCCCTCCCCCGCCTCCCCTTGACAGGGGCGGAGCAGTTACCTTTAATTGCTATAACCTTGCATATAAGGGACGAAAAAAATCCTTCACCGTAAATTTTTGGTAATAAACATGTTATAACCATGGTGAAGGATTTTTGAAAATTTCTTATATCAATCACCTCCCCAATTGTCAGTGTCGTCCCAATCCACCTTGCTGTCTTCCCATTTCTTAACGGCGAAATTATCAACAGGTATCTCCTTCTGTTCCTTGCCTTCCAATCGTATTACAGAAGCGGTTTTCAAATCCATGTCGCACAAATAATCAGTGGAAATAACCATTATTTCGGGTGATATATATATTTTCTTGTTCATAGCCATAGTATTTTTATTTCATTATTTTCTTACCGTTCACGATATATATGCCGCTTGGCAAACCTTCTGTAGAGGAGCCGCGGCGCATCATCTGTCCGTTGAAGTTGTAAACGGCATTGCTCTTATACACTCTTGCTACGCTGAACAGACTGCTGCCGTCTACGATATCGTCAATGGCTGTAGTCTCGTCCTTTACGCCATCGATGTACAGACTCACGTCCTTTGCCGGAGCGGTGGCAGAAGCACTGGAATCGGTATTGCCTGTAAGCTCAAACCAGCAGCGGAAGCCTTTCAGTCCGTATTGCTTGTCGGCAGGTACTTTCCACATCGTTCCGTCCTTGATGAAGTAGTCGCCGGCGAGATTGTCACGCTTGTTGCCGTCGTCGGTATAGAAATATCCCTTGCCGTCTTTTACGTAATAAGTCTTTGCCAGAGTTCCGCGACAAGTCATATCACTTAGCGTATTGGTAGTAGCCCAGTGGCTATCGATTTTCGCTTTCAGCAAATCGCGGTCGAGACTGATTCCCGACACGTCGTAGTGGTTAGCCTTCACGGTTACTACGCCCCCCGTGTATCTCGTTACTCCGTCCTCGGTATTGGTTATTCCCTCGTTCTCTTCGAGCCATAAAGTGTGTCCGTCAGCCTTCAGCAGCTGTGGCGTTGAATAAGAGGGGTTAGTTCCGGCTTCCTTCGTAGGCTTAATGATATAAGGAGTGAAAGCCTGAAGCATAACGTCGTCGTCGCTCGTGCAGTCAACGGTTTTAAACTGCACGCTGTTGTCGGTCAGCGTATACAGTTCCGCCAGCAACACCTCATCGCCGAAGGTTCGCTTCATCTGTCCGTATGTCATGTTCACGGGCAGTATCAGCGTGTTCCATTTGTTGAGCGTGAAAGTACGGTTGAGGTGCATAATGGTGTTCTTGTATGTGTTGCCCGGCTCGGTAAGGTATATCAGGTCTGGGTTATCCTCGTCGAGCACGAGGTTAGCCTCGTCGGCATCTCTGGCATAAAGCAGACGGAAGTCGTCGAATACGGTCCACTCGTCGGTTGGAGTAACGCTTGCGTCGCCGTCGATGTATATGCCGAATACGATTCCCTCGGAACCGCCCATATTTTCAAGGTCTTTGTCTGTAACATGCATCATCACCTGGTTTTCGTATTTCCCTTGACTGAACATCTTACCAGCCTCAAGCATGGTCTTTGGTCCGTTGGCATCAATGGGGTTCAGCGGTGTGGTGGCTATCATCGCACCATCATTATAATAGAAATTAGAGAAGTTAGAGACAAACAGTTTTGCCAGTCCATTTGTATTGCTCACACCATTGCATCTTATTATATACCATCCCGGCTTAGTAACTGGCACCGTTTGACTTATTCCATTCTGATGACTGTTTCTGATGTCGGCGCAGAAATACTTTCCGTTTTCATAGAGATATTCCAGGTCGTTTACTTTACTGCCTTTGTAGACATTTTCGGTTGCGTCTTTGTAGTAATCGTCAACGCCATAGCGTATAGCATTTTTGTTGGCTCCTTTCCCGAAGTCAGCCCAAAGGGCATAGTTCGTCTTGTTATAGTTGAATCCCGGATTTTGCATAGTGAAAGAGGCATCTACCGGAGCGGAAAGGTCTGATGGGGCGGCATCAAACAGGGCATAGTATTCTGCCACGGTAACGAGTTTCCATTTGCGGTAGTCGTCGGTGAGAGGTTCATCGGTCGTGGCTTCACACAGGTTGTCGTCAGCATCGTTGGGTGTTGCCGTGAGGTATCTGTTGCCGTAAGTGGAAATATAATATACTTTGTTGCTTTCGGAGTAACCGTCTGCTTTCTCGAATTTCCATCCGTAATCGCAAGTCGTGCTGGTGGGCTGCAGACCTATGTATGCCCCGTTGCGGTATGTGTCATTATCTACATATTGTATATAGCTGTCGGCATTGTCTGGCTTCTGATAAGTGTAGTTATGTCTCGTCCTTATATTGTATGTCCCCGAGGTAGTGGAATTGTTGAAAATCCACAGATACATGCCATAGTCGGCAAGCGTTACATGTTGTCCGTATGCACCGCCAGTGTTCAGAAACTGCTTTGTCGCCATGTTGACGAGCAAGAAGGCCTTCTTTCTGTTATCCTCGCTGTTTGGTGTTTCGCGCAGACTGTTGTCGGTGGTCTTGATATCCTCCGGGTCCACGCCGGTCATACTTTCCACGTCGAGCGCAGTATTGTTGCTGCCGGTCGTTTCCGCCCTCATAACGTAGTTTTTCTCACTTTCCTTGGCATTAAGCCTTGTTCCCTCAAATGCGAGGAGTGCTGCCGCTATGGCAATAGCCA
>CAKQDG010000182.1 GCA_934219025.1 uncultured Prevotella sp.
GAAATCACGATATCGGCAGGTATTACATCTTCTCCGTTTATCTCAACTCCCGTGGCATGAGTATCATCGCAGATTATCTTTGTTGCCTTGCTTCTCGTCATTACCTTCCCTCCATATTTCTCTATCGTATGTTGCATTGAAATGGCAACGGTATCACTTCCACCAGCAATGCGAAACGAACTTTGGTTATAGAAGTCCATTATGAAAGCATGGGTAGAGAATGGTGTCTTGCCTTTCTCAGCAGCATACAAGGGCAAGTTGCCAACAAGTACATCGGCAAGCAACGGATCATCTATGAGTTCCGCCATCACGTCATCGATGGAACGCATATTGTATTCCATCGCAACATGCGAATCGGTCTCGGCATATTTCAAAGAATGGAGCGACGAGGCATTGGCTATCATCTCCACCGTTTCGTAATACTTGCGGATATTATGACTTTGCCGGGGAAAATATTCACTCATCTGACGAATAAAGTTTTCTTTTCCTACAGGAAACTTATACCGCTTTCCGCCAAGTGCAACAACATCATATCCGTCGGCAGCAAGTGGCGAGAGCTTTATGTCATCATACACCTCAAGATAGCGCAACAGCTTGTTCATGGTCTGTCCGTCGGCAGCACTGCCGATGAAGTGCATGCCGGTTTCAAACTTTGCACCGTGCCGCTTGAAGCATTGCAGACAGCCGCCAACTTGGTTTGACTGTTCCAGCACAGTAACGTCGTATCCGTTTTTCAACAGTATGATACCACACGACAAGCCACCGAGTCCACTACCTATGATTACAACCTTCTTCTTTTCAGACATATTGCTCTATCTTATTTGTCATTTGTTCATACTTTCTCTTATAAATACGGCGCAAGGTACGTGCCTGTGTCATGGTATCCCCCATAGCCTCAAGTTCTTGACGAGATATTGGATTATCAACATCTATCTGTATTGTGCCACGATTCAGATGATAGCTTTTCTTTGGCAGAATCTTGCCTGGGCCATAAAGATACATTGGAAGTATATCCAGTCCTAACTGCTCTGCAATATAAAAAGCTCCCTGATGAAAGCGACCTATAGAACAATCCTTTGAGCGCGTACCTTCTGGATACACAGCTATGCTATAGCCTCTGTCCACGAGTGAGCGCAGATGCGGAAGCAAAGCCTCTATGCCATCCACTACCGGCAAATACTCGGCATTACGTATCAGCAAGCCATAAAAGGGATTGTTCCAAACCCAGTCTTTAGTCAGAAATACAATATTTGGAGTGAACACAAGTTGAGCCATAAGGTCGAGATGCGACTGATGGTTACAGATTATAACATTTGGTTTGCTGAAATCCACGCCGTCTGCTACTTTACTCTTGAATTTTGTTCCAGGTATGCCATGGTGAATTGTTATGAAACGGGCCATATGATATATCAACTTATGCAGCCCCTGACGCTTTCGCTCTGTCATCTTCCCCACTTTTATATATATCCAAACCAATGGTGTTATAACTGCCATTGAGAAGAAAAGGAAGAACAGCAGCGAATATACCGTGCGCGCATACTTCATCAAGAAACGAAATATACGACACGGCAAGCCGTAAACAACGGCAAGGAAACACAATACAGTATTGAGCACCGTAATACGGAAGAAATCCATTCCCGGACGGAAATGGCTCACACGCTCCTCCCGCGGCGGATAATACACATCCACCGGTATGGAAACTATCTCTACTCCATGCCATGATGCAAAAACGAGAAGCTCCAGTTCTGCCTCGTAACGGGAAGTGAGCAACGACAAGCCTACAAGTTTGCGAAGCGGATAAAGACGATAGCCGGTCTGTGTGTCGGCAAGGCTTCTGCCAGTCTGCACATAATACCAAAAGTTACTGAACTTGTTTGCAAACGAACTACCCTTGCTGCGATCCACTCCATCGAGTTTGCGACTTCCAACAATCATTGCTCCCGGATGCTTTTTGTTAGCCTCAAGAAAGTTATTTATATCCGAGCCATAATGCTGTCCGTCGGCATCAAGCGTAATGGCATAGCTAAAACCCATTTCAATGGCTTTACGAAAGCCTGACTTCAAGGCTGTTCCCTTGCCTTGGTTTTCTGGATGTGTAACTACTGTTATATCATCAATAGCCGATAATATATTCTTTGTACCGTCTGTACATCCGTCATCCACAACAATAATGTCAAGACAATATTGTTTTACATCGGCAACAACACGGGCTATCGTCGAAGCATTATTATATGTAGGAATAACAACACATACGCCACGTTCACGTAGCGTATGCTTGTTGTCTGTAGTATCTGTTGCTTTCATACAAGCAATATTTTCATTGTTTTTCAGCACACACGAAGGATATCTTTGCCTTTACTTCATCAGCAGAAGTTACTGTCACCTGTGCCTTTACTGTACCAGAGGCTGCATCTTCTGCAATCTTTCCTATACGGTAATTTACAGACGTAGATTGCCTTGGAGTAATGACAGACAAGAACTTCACATTCTTCACTTTCACAATTTGCAAAGTCTTCCCGAGCGTATCTTCAAGCAATTCCTGTGCTATCTGAATGATACACACACCGGGAGTTATCGGTTCACCGGGGAAATGCGCCTTGTATATAAAGTGTTCCGGATCAAGCTCTATATCATAACATGCCTCTGTCGCGGCAATGTTCTTTCCTTTTATATTATACAAATCATTCTTCAGTTTCATCTTTTAGCTCACTGAATTTATAGTCTATTTTATATTTCTCGTTGCGGTACTCGCCTTCACCCTGTTGGAGATTATGGATAACCTTTCGCAAATCACTCTTCAACAACCTGCGGATATACCACTTATTGAGCATTTTTATCACACTGAC
>CAKQDG010000183.1 GCA_934219025.1 uncultured Prevotella sp.
GAAATCACGATATCGGCAGGTATTACATCTTCTCCGTTTATCTCAACTCCCGTGGCATGAGTATCATCGCAGATTATTTTTGTTGCCTTGCTTCTCGTCATTACCTTCCCTCCATATTTCTCTATCGTATGTTGCATTGAAATGGCAACAGTATCACTACCACCGGCAATGCGGAACGAACTTTGGTTATAGAAGTCCATTATAAAGGCATGGGTAGAGAATGGTGTTTTGCCTTTCTCAGCAGCATACAATGGCAGGTTGCCAACAAGTACATCGGCAAGCAACGGGTCATCAATAAGTTCCGCCATAACATCATCAATGGAACGCATATTGTATTCCATAGCAACATGCGAATCGGTCTCGGCATATTTCAAAGAATGGAGCGATGAGGCATTGGCTATCATCTCCACCGTTTCGTAATACTTGCGGATATTATGACTTTGCCGGGGAAAATATTCACTCATCTGACGGATAAAGTTTTCTTTTCCTACAGGAAACTTATACCGTTTTCCGCAAAGTGCAACAACATCATATCCTTCGGCATCAAGTGGCGAAAGCTTTATGTCATCATACACCTCAAGATAGCGCAACAGCTTGTTCATAGTCTGTCCGTCGGCAGCACTGCCGATAAAGTGCATGCCGGTTTCAAACTTTGCGCCGCGTCGTTTAAAGCATTGCAGACAGCCGCCAACTTGGTTTGACTGTTCCAGCACAGTAACATCATATCCGTTTTTCAACAGTATGATACCACACGACAAGCCACCGAGCCCACTACCTATGATTACAACCTTCTTCTTTTCAGACATATTGCTCTATCTTATTTGTCATTTGTTCATACTTTATCTTATAAATACGCCGCAAGTTACGTGCCTGTGTCATGGTATCCCCCATAGCCTCAAGTTCTTGACGAGATATTGGATTATCAACATCTATCTGTATTGTGCCACGATTCAGATGATAGCTTTTCTTTGGAAGAATCTTGCCTGGACCATAAAGATACATTGGAATTATATCCAATCCCAACTGCTCAGCAATATAAAATGCTCCCTGATGAAAACGACCTATAGAACAATCCTTTGAGCGCGTACCTTCGGGATACACAGCTATGCTATAGCCTCTGTCCACAAGTGAGCGCAGATGCGGAAGCAAAGCCTCTATGCCATCCACTACTGGCAAATACTCGGCATTACGTATCAGCAAGCCATAGAATGGATTGTTCCAAACCCAGTCTTTAGTCAGAAATACGATATTTGGAGTAAACACAAGTTGAGCCATAAGGTCGAGATGCGACTGATGGTTACAGATTATAACATTTGGTTTGCTGAAATCCACACCGTCAGCTACTTTACTCTTGAATTTTGTTCCAGGTATGCCATGGTGAATTGTTATGAAACGGGCCACATGATATATCAACTTATGCAGTCCCTGACGCTTTCGCTCTGTCATCTTCCCTACTTTTATATATATCCAAACCAATGGTGTTATAACTGCCATTGAGAAGAAAAGGAAGAACAACAGCGAATATACCGTGCGCACATACTTCATCAAAAAACGAAATATACGACACGGCAAGCCGTAAACAACGGCAAGGAAACACAATACAGTATTGAGCACCGTAATACGGAAGAAATCCATTCCCGGACGGAAATGGCTCACACGCTCCTCCCGCGGCGGATAATACACATCCACCGGTATGGAAACTATCTCTACTCCATGCCATGATGCAAAAACGAGAAGCTCCAGTTCTGCCTCGTAACGGGAAGTGAGCAACGACAAGCCTACAAGTTTGCGAAGCGGATAAAGACGATAGCCGGTCTGTGTGTCGGCAAGGCTTCTGCCAGTCTGCACATAATACCAAAAGTTACTGAACTTGTTTGCAAACGAACTACCCTTGCTGCGATCCACTCCATCGAGTTTGCGACTTCCAACAATCATTGCTCCCGGATGCTTTTTGTTAGCCTCAAGAAAGTTATTTATATCCGAGCCATAATGCTGTCCGTCGGCATCTAACGTAATGGCATAGCTAAAACCCATTTCAAGGGCTTTACGGAAACCTGATTTCAAGGCTGTTCCCTTGCCTTGATTTTCAGAATGTGTAACTACTGTTATATCATCAATGGCCGATAAAATATCCTTTGTACAGTCTGTACATCCGTCGTCCACAACGATAATGTCAAGACAATACTGTTTTACATCGGCAATAACACGGGCTATCGTCGAAGCATTATTATATGTAGGAATAACAACACATACGCCACGTTCACGTAGCGTATGCATGTTCTCTGTAGTATCTGTTGCTTTCATACAAGCAATATTTTCATTGTTTTTCAGCACACACAAAGGATATCTTTGCCTTTACTTCATCAGCAGAAGCTACAGTCACCTGTGCCTTTACTATACCAGAGGCTGCATCTTCTGCAATCTTTCCTATACGGTAATTTACAGACGTAGATTGCCTCGGAGTAATGACAGACAAGAACTTCACATTCTTCACTTTCACAATCTGCAAAGTCTTCCCAAGCGTATCTTCAAGCAATTCCTGTGCTATCTGGATGATACACACACCGGGAGTTATCGGTTCGCCGGGGAAATGCGCCTTGTATATAAAGTGTTCCGGATCAAGCTCTATATCATAACATGCCTCTGTCGCGGCAATATTCTTTCCTTTTATATTATACAATTCATTTTTCAGTCTCATCTTTTAGCTCACTGAATTTATAGTCTATTTTATATTTCTCGTTGCGGTACTCGCCTTCACCCTGTTGGAGTTTATGGATAACCTTTCGCAAATCACTCTTCAACAACCTGCGGATATACCACTTATTGAGCATTTTTATCACACTGAC
>CAKQDG010000184.1 GCA_934219025.1 uncultured Prevotella sp.
CTTTGCTGCTCGGCGTGGACCGCAAGACGCTCTACAACAAATTGCAGAAATACGGTATTTAGATTCTCTCCTTCATCTCGCCGGCAATATTGCGGAATTCTCTGATAATAATCTTTATCTTCGACGTCAGATCTTTGTCGGTAAGCTTTCCAATGTTCTCTGGCGATAAACCTACAAGCATTCCGCATATCTCAGAGCCAATCATCTTCATCAACGGCAGCGACTTGTGGGCAACATGAGCTGCAGTCTGCCGCAAGTCATTTTCCCCGCAGTCTTGCAAGAGAGAGATGAAATTCTCAAGTTCGGCGATATAACTGCTGAAAATCTCCTTCTCGGCATCCTTGTCGCCATCGGCAAATGCCGTGAGCTGGCAGAATCTGTCGGTCGTTTCTTCCTTCATGTCTGTAGCTATGTTGTCAATGTGCAAAACTTTGGCAAGCTCGCTGATGCTGAACGGCTTGAAGAGGCATCCGTCGAAGCCTTTATCGAGAAGCTCGTCCTTGATAGTCGGTTCGTGGGCGGTCATGGCATATACCTTAAGATTCTGTCGCTTACCGATTTTCCCGATAACCTCCGTTCCGCTCATCTCAGGCATTTCAATGTCAACAAACATCAATTCCGGTTTGAAAGAATCGACAGCGCTTAGTGCTTCTGCGGCATGTATGGTGGTCTTGACGGTCAGTGTATTATTGTTGTCAATTCTCTTCAACATCTCTGTCAGCAATTTCAGTTGCAGCGTGTCATCATCAACGATGAGGATTCTCTTGCATGTTATGCCGGCAGAAACAGTTTCCGGTTCGGCTGCTGGAGTCTCTACAGATTGGCTTTTCTCAATCTCAAGAGGAATGAAAACGGTAAAGCTGCTACCTTTCCCTTTAGCAGACTCGAGTTTTATCTTTCCGCCAAGCATTTCTACAAGTTCCTTGGTAATGGAGAGACCAAGTCCAACGCCTTCCGTGCCCTGTGCACCGGCAAGTCTTGTGAATGCCTTGAACACTCTTTCACATTCCTCCTCGTCAGGTTGTCGATAATCTGTTTAATTCTGAAGGTGTCGCCTCTGTATACATTGTCCAGATTCTTGTCGTCGGTATGCAGAAGCAGTTTCAGTCTCTTTTCTTCGGCCTGTGGCATCATTGCCGTAACGCAGTCAGACAGAAGTCGTGCCGGGCGGAACGCAACGGGATGAGGCTCCACTTTGCCGGCATCCAGACGGTGGAAATCGAGCAATGCCCCCACCAGACTGAGCAGGTGTCTTGCCGAAGCTCCGATATTGTCGATAAAGAGTTTTGTCTGTTGGTCGAGACGTGCGTCTTTCAACAGTTCGATAAATCCGGAGATAGAAGCAGCCGGAGCCTTTATGTCGTGGGTAATGGTGAGCAGCAGCTGTTCGCGCTGTTTCATGATGCGTTCGGTCTCGTCCTTGGCTTTCTCAATTTCGTGTCTGTATTGTCTTTCGCGACGAATACTCTTCTTTATATATAAAGACAACGCGGTGGCTGTTGCTGCAGCTGCGATAGCGAGTATTATAATCTTCAGAAGCAGACTTTGGCGTGACTTCATATCTTTGTCGAGCGACTGCTGCAGGGCGTTGTGCTCGTCGGAGCGTATGTCGGCCATGATTTGCGAAATGCGCTGAGTCAGTTGCATACCCACAATCTGCTGCTGTTGTTCGCTACGCTTTATGTTGCTACTTTTGCGTTGCTCGTTCATTGCCTGTTGCTGGCGGATTTGTTGCAACACATCGGCAACGGTATCCGAGATGTCAATGTTGTGGCTCACGGAGTCGCTCACATTCTTCCTTGAATGGCGAGCCACATGCACCGTGTCGTTGCGCTGTCGACGGAAGGCGTCGGCAAGTCTGGCGAAGAAAGTCTTCTTCGTCTTTACCACTTCATACACTGTTTCCTTGTCTTCCTTTATTTCCACAGCCTTTTGTTTCAGCATCACCGAATCTTGCCCTTGGCTAAGGCTTTTCACTTTTTCCTTATAGAATCTGTCGGCATCCGTATTGCCCATAGTCTTCATCAGCAGGAATGTGTTCTGCCGTTTCATCTGCACAAGATATTTCAGCGAGTCGATGCGCATTGTGTCGATGTCCTTGCCAAGCGAGTGTTTCAGCGTGTCGGCGATGGCAAGGGTGTGTTCCACGGCGGTGTTGAACTCCGGAAACTTGTCGGAGAGTCCAAGGCAGATGGCTCTCTCCTTGTTGTTCACGTCGAGCACACTGTAAACGAGACTGTCGGTAAGGTTGCGGCGCGCCAAGAACTGCTCCTCTGCTTTGTTGATGAGCATTACCGACTGTGTGTTGCCGTATACTAACCATCCGGCGAGAATGATTATTGCAGTTATGAATATATAGCCTATTGTGGCTTTTCCTGTGATGTCAAACTTTATCATTATTAAAAAACTTTTAATAAGGGGTATGGAGTAAAACACTTAACGACTGCAAACTTACAAATTTATTTTCTATTGCCGTAGCATCTTGTTGTGCAATGAGGAGAAAGTTTCGAAGATAAAACTAAAATGTCCCGTATCTGCTTTCAGCAAGTGGATACGGGACGGGTAAAACTACATCAATTTTTCAAAAAAACTTTTTACTTTGCTTATAAAACTTAATCAATACTATGCAACTAATAATTCAAAACTCTATGCTAAAGCAATATCTATAGTATTACTGAGCAGAACTTCCTGTTGCCGGGGCATCTGTGCTTGGCGAGGTGGTGGTATCAGCTGGTGTATCGGTTGTCGTCGTGGGCACTTCTGTCGTGTCGCTGATGATATACATTCCGTCGCCGGCTGTACTACTTGTTGATGGTGCAGGTTCTGCTGTAGGAGCTG
>CAKQDG010000185.1 GCA_934219025.1 uncultured Prevotella sp.
CCATATGCCTACACCTGAAAAAGAAGTCCAAGAGCGTCGCCCCTTGTTATCTATCAATGACCACTTCCGAAAGATAGTCATAGTTGGCGATGACATTCATCGCAAGGAGGATGAACTTGGAGTCCTGACGGTTGGATTGTTGGATTTTTTGACAGACAAAAAATTATTGGAGCAAGGTTAAGCAAATGACATACACATTATTACCTAACACTTGAAGGTCATTTTATGCTGGGATGGCATGCAACCCTCCCAGCATATTATATACACTGCGACCTATACTCATTTGGCGTACAGCCAACTTCTTTCTTGAACAATCGTGTAAAATGCTGTGAGTATTGGAAGCCAAGGCTGTAGGCTATTTCCGTAATCGTATTCTCAGAAGACACAAGATATGTCTTGGCCAAGTCCACCACTTTGTCGTGGATAAAGTTCAAGGCTGTCTTGCCTGTTTCTTTTCTCAGCATATCACTAAAATAGTTTGGCGACATACAGAGCTCTTCCGCACAATACTGTACGGTAGGCAATCCCATGGTTTTGGCTTTGTCCGATTCAAAATAATCATCCAAGAGGTTCTCAAACTTGACGAGCACATCTTTGTTCTGGTTCTCACGAGTGATAAACTGACGGTCATAGAAACGGTTGCAATAGTCGAGGAACGTCTTGATGCCATCTACTATCAGTCCTCGGCTATGTTTGTCTATCGGATGGTTTAACTCATATTGTATCTTGTGGAAACAATCCATGATAATCTGTCTTTCCTCCGTACTCATGTGCAACGCCTCATTGGTCTCATAAGAAAAGAAGGTATATTCACGCATCATCTTGCCCAACGGCGTATTGCGCAGCAAGTCGGGATGGAACATCAGAAGGTACCCTGTAGGCTGAAACACCTCACCATCGTCTTCCGCACCAAACACCTGCCCAGGAGCCACGAATATCAGCGTTCCGTTCTGATAGTCGTAATAACTCCTGCCATACCGCAGTTCGCCACATCTCACATCTTTCAGAAATACGGCATAAAAGCCATACAACTTTCTTGCATGGCGCAATGGCTTCACCTTGGAGAAGTCTATCAAGCCAACCAATGGATTCAGAGTGTCAACTCCAGTCCATTCGTTGTAGGTAACGATATCCTTTGCATTAAATAATGTACTCATAACTTTTGTATCTGATTTTAAATACAAAAGTAACACAATTCTTTGAGAAAACTGCATCATCTTAGAAATTGGTAGTTATCTCTGAGTTCTATTTACACAAAGTATGAATAAGCCGTCGTAATTTTGCACCGTGAAACAAATTAATGATTGACTATTATGAAAATAGTATCTATTCTGATGATGGCGATGTGCATGATGCTTCCGCTGTCAGCTTGTGAACCAAATTGCAACCCCAATGAGGTTGAAGTACTACCCCCTGCGCCGAATCCTGAAGAATCAGGAGACAACAACAATTCTACAGATAACGAAATAACTACTCAAATGAATATAACAGTAAATGGTCATACACTGACCGTAACTCTTGAGAACAACGTGACGGCACAGGCTTTTGCCGCCAAACTTCCAATTACACTACCCATGATGGATTTGTATGGCAGAGAAATGTGCTATCGTTTCCCCGAATCCTTGCCTATAGATGATGCCAAAACCCGTGGGTACGAGGTGGGCGAAATAGTGTATTATCCACCGATGCACAGTTTTGTCATCATGTACAAGCAGAATGGCGAGCATTTTCAGATGCAATCCATCGGACGAGTGCAAGGCGATGTGAGCATTTTCGACGGCATCGGCGATGTCAACGTAACATTTACCAAGGCTAACACTACATCCTTAAATTCTGCAAAGACTCGTGCCACATCAATAGAAAGCAATGGGAACGTGGTCAATGTAAATGGCAATGGGACACTAAATGTAACGGTCTTCGACAGCAAGGGAAATACTTTACAAAAGAAACAAGGCAAGGACTCTGTGGCAGTGGATTGCAGCGGCTTTCATGGTATGGCTTTAGTGCAAGTGAAAGACGGCAGTGGCAATGTCACGACTCAAAAGATTAATATATAATGAACGATATGGACAAGAAAAATTTATTACCTGAGCAAGAGTATCTGGCTTGGCGTGAGGAGGAAGTGGCAGAACGCAAACGAACGATGGCTCTGCTATTGAAGTTCAACACTACTGGCGACAAGAGTATCTTGGAAGAAGTGTTTGGCAGGAAATTGGAAGACGTTACCATCTATGCCCCATTGCATTGTAATTATGGTAGCAATCGGGTGAAGTTCGGGCATCGAGTATTCATCAACTACAATTGCACGTTCCAGCCAGCAGGAGGCGTGGAGTTTGGCGATGACATCTTTGTCGGTTCTGATGTTCGCTTTTACACTACCAATCATCCATTAGCCCCAGAAGATCGGGTTACAGGCAAGGCATCTACTCGCCCTATCAAGATAGGCTCGAAAGTGTGGATAGGTGGCGGAAGCATCATCTTGCCAGGTGTTGAGATTGGTGAGGGTACAACTATCGGTGCAGGAAGTGTGGTCACAAGGAGCATTCCACCAAGATGCGTAGCGGTAGGAAATCCATGCAGAGTAATCAAAGTACTATAGATTATAAAAATGTAAGACTATGGACATATACGAAAGAGCTAAGGCAGGAATGCCTATTGATTTGAGAAGTGATAAAGAGTTACAATTGGCGAGCATGCTGTAGTGGCATCAGGAAGCGTTGTCACGAAAGATGTCGCACCTTATACATTGGTTGGAGGAATTCCTGTACACCTTATAAAAAAGATTGAATAAAAATATGAAACGAATATTGATGACATCTGCCAT
>CAKQDG010000186.1 GCA_934219025.1 uncultured Prevotella sp.
TTAGTAGCAACCTGACAATTAAAAACTAATAAATTACGGTTCTTCGTCAATTTAGGTGGTAGAACTCTCCTCCGAAGTTGTTGGAATAAAGCAATTTAGCCGTTAGTACTCAAATTAGGGCATCCCCCTTTGTATAGGCACTTTTACAAGTGCCTATATATTGAGTTGTTAAAAATTCAATGTATTTATTAACTATTGGCATGTTGCCAATCCGATATTGTCTGGTCGCAATTGGTAATAAGTGTTTTGAGATTGTTAAAAATTTAATATCATGCAATAATCTTCAACTTTTATTAAGTAAATATTTTAAGCCAATTTTGATAACTCGTTGATTAGACGGAAGTTTTATGCTTTTCAGTATCTCTTATGTAGAGACACAGAGTTTGCCACCATTTGGGTGTATTTACCATAGCCGCAATTTTACACAAGCTTTGAGCTTAGATTGTTGCAATAACTTTTGCATTGGCATCATCCACTTCTGAACTTTTTATAGAGCGTAGATATATCTGTGTGGTAGTTTCTGAATTATGCCCCAAAGCCTCGCTGATAACAGAAATGGGAATGTTGTTGTCTCTTGCTGCGGTTGCCCACGAATGGCGAGCCACATAAAGGGTGAGTCGTCCCTTAATTCCAATCTTTATCCCTAACTTTTTGAGATGATATGAAATACACGCCTCTGCATTGCGATAGAGACGCCGCTCTTCATCCCTTATATCATGCAAAATACACTGGCTATTATTTTTTGCCTTATTATTCTTAAAATCCTTTCCCGAAAGGAAAGGAAACAGATAAGGAGAATTTGCTGTTTGCTCCTGATATTTATCAACTATTTCCTGCATCTCCTTCTCCCAACGGATAAACAGACGTTGTCCTGTTTTGCTTCTGACATAAGAGATATAACCTTCCTTAATATCAGACTTTCGGAGGTAAGCTAAGTCTATGAATGAGATGCCACGGAGATAGAAACACATCAAGAATATATCTCTTGCCAACTTCTGCTTCGATGTAAGATATTTTTCAGAATCCAAACGTTTGATTTGGCGAACAGACTCCGTAGAGATAGCACGTTTCCTGGTCTTGGCAATACCTGTATACACATTTTTGAAAGGATATTGCTGCGTTGTCAAACCATTCGCTACAGCTTTGTTATAAGTTGCACGAAGAATACGGAGATAGAAAGAACTGGTGTTACAACAAACCTTTGCCTTGTTCTTCAAATATGCCTCAAAAGATTGCATCTCGTCAGCATTTATCTCACACATAGCAATATCTTTATTTCCCCGAAAACGCATAAAACTTTTAAGCGTAGCCTTGTAATGCTGCATAGTACGGTACTGCCCATTATCCATCAATATTTTAATAGTGAGATTCATAAACTGAAACAGTGATTTCGTTTTTCTTGCCATAATGATCATGTATTTAGAATGTTTTACAATAATTACTAAGCGAAGCATCATAAATACTCAAAATTTCGCAAGCCACAAGCTCATTATTCATCATTAACAAAATAAAGTGGGAAAAATAATGATTCTAAAAACAAATATATGTTATGTAACATATAAAAATATTTGTAGAAATACAAAAAAGCAATTACCTTTGCATCAGTTATCCTGAATACAATCTTTTTTACCTTAGAAGCTAATACCTATTGAATACAAAAAAAGGCAATTATCTGTGAAGATAGTTGCCTTTTATATTTAAATTAAAACATTCAAATAATCAAGAATTGCGCATTTGGCGAAGCAAATCTTTTTGTCGTTCAGACAAATTCGTAGGCAATTTTACATTATACATTATAATTAAATCTCCGAAAGATCCATCTCCCCGGTCATATCCCTTGCCACGCAAACGAACCTTTGTTCCATTTTGCGTTTCAGGTTTAACTTTTAATTTAATTTTAGAACCATTACTAAGCTGAAGAATAATCTCGCCACCCAAAAGCGCAGTATAAAGATCTATGTTTACAGTAGCATTCATCTCCCCAGTACTATGTCTTGTACCATTAGAATTACGATAAGAATAATTATGGTGACCAAACAAATCCTGGAAGAAACTTGAAAATTCCTCACCACTTTCGTCAAAATTAGAGAAATCAAAGCCTGAAAAAGGAGAACCTCCACCATAATGGTTTCCACCATAATTTGATTCACTACCAGCAGCGCCAAAATTTTCGGCTTCCTTCCAATGCTCACCAAACTGATCGTATTTCTTTCTTTTCTCAGGATCATTGATAACCTCATAAGCTTCATTCAAAGCCTGGAATTTTGCCTTAGCCTTTGGGTCATCAGGATGCAAATCCGGATGAAACTGTTTTGCACGTTTCAAATAAGCTTTCTTTACATCTTTTTGCGATATATCTTTGCTTACACCCAATATTTTGTAATAATCAATAAATGCCATAATGTCACCTCCATTTCTTAAAATTATACTAACATATAACAAGCAAATAATATGCCGAAATTATTTTTTGAAGAACTCGGAGGGATTAACTGCTCGGACAGGACAGCTCTGACGGCTCGGACTGCTCAGACTGCTCAGAGAACTCGGACGGCTCTGACGGCTCGGACAGCTCGGACTACTCAGACGGCTCTGATTCCGCTGATAGGCCAGAGTTGTCTGAGTTGTCCGAGTTGTCTGAGTTGTCCGAGCCGTCCGAGAAGTCCAATCATCAACCACGAAAAAAGTCCTCCGGAAGATTTCTCTTCTGAAGGACTCTAAAACTCATTTGTTCTAATGAAAAAAGGCGGTTACCTACTCTCCCGCATTGC
>CAKQDG010000187.1 GCA_934219025.1 uncultured Prevotella sp.
GGCATACGGTTTTTCTGCAACACATACTGGTTCTCCCAGTCGTGTTGCCCGGCATTGGCATTTAGCGATAAAGCCAATGCCGCAGCAAGTATCATGTATCTCATAATTGTATTTTCCTTATATAATAATGTGTAATGTATATATCTGACGCTCGTCATGGAAATATGTAACTATCCATACGAAAACATGTCACTTCAGCCAAGAACAGCGCATGCCCCAATCTTCCATTACATCATTGCGCCATTTTGCAACAGTCTTTGCCCCTTGGCAATCTCCGGAATACTGCAATGGAGAAGAAAGGTCGCTCCACCATGTCGCCCCAACTTTATAATCAGTTGAATGAGCCTTGCCAGGGAAGGCATTTTCAACATATAACTCACCGCTCTGACAAGGGAAGCCGGCGATTTTAGCCTCAATGGAATATTGGATGATACCGGTTTTATACGTGGAATAGCGGCACATGTAATATCCGTCTCCCAAATAATACACAGGCCATTTTTGTTTGTCAACAATGAGGTAACCTACTTCGTTGTCGGCTCCAGACGACCATTTGTCCTTCACCACTGGATATGTTCCATTTTTCAACTTCGGTCCCTTGAAACGCCATTCCACGACACCGTCGCGCTGTATTGTGTCTGATGCCGTAGTGGGACGAGAGAACACGACATGCGGAGTACGGCTGATTTTCTCGAATGAGCCTCCCCACGACTCCCGTTCCGGCACATTAGGGTCGCCGTCCATCATATACAGCAGCGTAGGGGTATCACCAAGTTTCGGGCGCCCTTGCAGATACTGATAGAAATCAGAACCGAGATGTCCTGCCCCTTTCACATAATAGTCGTAGAATCCGGAATTATATTTGTCAGTTTTCTTTCTGTCGGAAATAAATCCACGATAAGACTCATTGTCTTCGATAAACCAAAGATTAGGAAAATTCTTCACTATATAACAATAGCTTGGCAGACTCCATTTTTTGTTGGGACCGCCAATCCAGTGTATTCGGATTTTATCTGCAATGTCGGGAGCATCATGCAATGCCTGGGCAATATCATCAAGTCCGCCCCAACCAAGAATATAAAGCGGTCTGTTGTCATTTTTTCTCGCACATTTCACTATCCAGTCGGACCCTTCTGTCGCCTTTGAATAGCCTTCCATCGGAGCCGCGCCCTTGCGCCCCTGCTTCGTTATAGAGCGCAGATATTCCGCAGTCGGCCACTCTGAGGCATGTTTCTCCAGCACAGGCAAATCCTTTTCATACAAGTCTATCATTCGGATTATTTCCTCCTTATTCCCGTCACCATACGAGGGAGATGACACGAGTCCTTCACAATCAAACAGGTTGCAATATAACAGGAAATGCATCATAGATTGGTTGTCGTCGGGGTCAGTACCACCAATATCGGTTGATATCAGTATTCGTGGACGCTCTTTTAATGTGAGCGGTCCATGTTGCCCGCCTGCGCAAAGCCAAAGACACGACACGCAAAACAGGATTAACAGTAAGTTTCTTTTCATACGAGCTTAAATTCAGCAACAATTCAATTAAAAAACAGGGCAAAGATACAAATTAAATAAGATAAATCAGTACAATGTTGCCTATGTTTTAGGAAAGATTCACTGATTTCTTGCCTATGTTTTAGGTATTTTTCCATAGTCGATATTGATTACTGAAGTTTCTGATTTAGTATTCCCCTCCCCGCCTCCTATTGGCAGGGGGAGGAGCAGTTACTCTTTCCATTAAAAAACTGAGATATTTACTGGTAAATTCAGTAATGATACAGATTTAGTAATGACAAATATGCAAGGTTATGGCAATTAAAGGTAACTGCTCCGCCCCGGAGGGGGAAGGAAAGATTTATAAATCCAAAACTTGAATTGATTATATTCCATAAAGTATTGTTTTTTTATGGAATTGAAAAGAAAAATACGTATTTTTGTGGACTCCAAGGTGGTAACGAGGGACAACTATGAGAGTTTCTTGCTGGCATTTTATAGTATAATTTATAGAGAGGGAAAAAATGAGAAATGTAATACTTGACTTCGACGGAACTATTGGCGACAGTCAGTCGCTCATCATCTGCACTATGCAACAGACAATGCGTGAACTTGGACTGGAAGTGAAGACAAAGGAGGATTGCGCAAGAACTATCGGACTTAGACTTGAAGAGGGATTTCAGTTGCTGTACGGCATTACGCTTGACGAAGCGTTGCATTGCGCCGAGACGTATCGCAGAATATTTATGGAAAATAAAGAGAAGATGGTAGTAAAACCCTTTCCTCACGTAATTGAAACTATCAGACGGATGGCGACAGACGGGCACGTCGTGGCTATCGCCAGCAGCAGAAGCAGGGCTTCATTGCTGGAATACGTAGAACAGATGGACATCACCGACAGTATATCCTGTATCGTTGCTGCCAATGATGTGGAGAAGGTGAAGCCGGCACCCGACATGGTACTGAAAGTTCTGAAAGAAATCAACGGCAAAGCGGAAGACACTATTGTCGTGGGAGACATGACATACGATATAGATATGGGAAGAAATGCAGGGACTAAGACCTGTGGCGTTACCTACGGCAACGGCACCCGAGAACAACTTGCCAATGCCGACTATATTATTGACGACTTTGCTGAACTGCTGAAGATTATTCCATAATAGAATCTCTGAATATACTTCGAATAAAATCTCTCACCTTTGCAGTATATTCCTCATGATGGTCGCGATAAGCCATGGCATGCACGGAGCCCTTGGCTATAAATATCGCTT
>CAKQDG010000188.1 GCA_934219025.1 uncultured Prevotella sp.
TCGATACTCGTAAGTACGGATCTTGTCCTCATGCCGGTTTCGGACTCGGTTTCGAGCGCCTTATTCTCTTCGTAACAGGTATGCAGAATATCCGCGACGTGATTCCTTTCCCGAGAACTCCAAAATCTGCTGAGTTCTAATTTTTATGGGATTGTACATAGACTGAAATATTTGATATACAGAAATACAAGGCAAAGACGATAAGAGGCTCGTTGATTTACGGCATTATCTTCTTTGCCTTATTCTTTATCCCAAATGTCGTGAATATCTCGATATTATTGTTAATTTCTGTTCCTTCGCTTTGTTCTTGTTATAAATAACATTATATTTGTGGCAGATTTATTTAAAAAGTGGAAGTCTTTCCACGGCATTATTAACAATTAAATTGTATAACTATGAAAAAATTTTTGTTCATGGCATTGTTCGCTGTCATGGCTTTGACGGCAAATGCACAGAAAGGAAGATTCACAGTGTGGTATGGACTGAACATTGCTGATTTGGATGCTGACCATACATCATCTGAACTCAAGCCGCTCAACTTGGGTATTGACTATACGGGAGCAATTAAAAATAATTTCTACTGGACTGTTGGCGGTAGTTACCAGACTAAGGGTTGCGAAGACTGGGATCCGGGAGTAATACAGGTTGAGGGAAATATCTCTTACAACTTTGTCCACAATTCTCCTTTCAAGCTCGGTGTGTTCCTTGGTCCGTACATGCATGTGGTGGTAAACAAGGATACTGATGATAAATTTGATGATGGTGTGAAGACTTTCGGTGCCGGTGTGCAGACGGGCCTTGTGGCAAACTACAAGGCTATACAGCTGAAGGCTGGTTATGAATACGGCGGTGTGGACATCTTGAAGCATGTTGATTCAAAGCCTTATCAGTTCTACTTCCGTGTGGGATATAATTTCTAAAACGTAAATACAATGTTGAATATAATTTCTAAAGCGTAAATACAATGTTGATTTGTTAGGCAAATCAGTATGTTGATATAAAAAGTGGACAGGCAATAATTGTCTGTCCACTTTTTTCCTTGCCGTCGGATTTCAAATCCTTCTCGATGAGCTATTTCAACTTTATTCCTTTGCCGCCATCATCAAGGGTGATTAGGTGGCGCTTGTACAAATCGCCCACGGCTCTCTTGTATGCTTTCTTGCTAACCTGAAACCGCTCGTAAATCTCGTCTGCATCGCTCTTGTCGCCGAGATTGCAGTAGCCGTCGTGTTCTTTCAGATATTCCAACAGGATATCCGAAAACTCTTTTGTCATCTTTCTGCCCGTTGGCTGAAGGGTAACGTCTATCTTTCCGTCGGGGCGCACATTGTCGATATATCCCTTGATGCGGTCGCCTGTGTGGATATATTTGAATATCTGGTCTTTGTATACCAGTCCGCCGAACTTGTTGTCGATTATCACCTTAAAGCCCAGGTCTGTCTTCTGCCATACCAGCAGGTCCACCTCGTCGCCATGTCTGTATGTAGGTTTCTCGTCGCTCAAGTAGCGGTCCACTTTTGCCGATGCCACGATACGGTAGCTCTCATCGTCGAGATGCACATGAACGATATACGAGTTGCCTTTCAGCATGCGCATCTTCTGTTCGCGGAATGGACAGAACAGGTCTTTCATCAATCCCCAGTTGAGAAAAGCTCCAAACTGGTTCACCCATGCCACTTCGAGATATGCAAACTCGCCAACCATTGCCTTTGGTGTAAGCGTTGTAGCAACAGGGCGTTCGTCCTGGTCGAGATATATGAACACGTCGATGGTATCGCCAGGCTTGCAGCCATCGGGAACATATCTTGTGGGCAATAGTATTTCGCCCTCATCGCCACCGTCGAGATACATGCCGAAGTCTACTGACTTCACCACCTTCAAGGTGTTCATTTCGCCTAATTTTATTCCTTTCATATTGTTTTGCTATTATTGTTGGACAACTCGGACAACTCGGACAACTCGGACTTCTCGGACTTCTCGGACTTTTCGGACAACTCGGACTTTTCGGACAACTCGGACTTCTCGGACTTCTCGGACAACTCGGACTTTTCGGACAACTCGGACTCCTTTGCCTTCTCAGAGCTGTCCGAGAAGTCTGAGCCGTCCGAGTTTTCCAAACTGTCTGATAAAACAACTCCGTCTTCGATGTGAATTGTTCTGTCGGTTATACTTGCCAAGCCCTCATCGTGGGTTACGATAACAAAAGTCTGTCCCATCTTGTCTCTCAAGTCAAAGAATAGCTGATGTAGCTCTGCCTTGTTCTTGGAGTCAAGACTACCCGACGGCTCGTCGGCAAGAATTACCGACGGGTTGTTCACCAAAGCCCTTGCCACGGCAACGCGCTGCTTCTCACCACCGGAAAGCTCGTTTGGCTTGTGACTGGCACGATCGGCAAGTCCCATAAAATCGAGCAGTTCCATTGCCCGTTTCTTTGCCTCGCTCTTGGAGGTGCCGGCGATGAAAGCTGGAATCATTATGTTTTCCAATGCCGTAAACTCCGGCAGGAGTTGGTGAAACTGGAATACAAATCCTATATGCTTGTTTCTGAAGTCGGCAAGTTTCTTCTGACTTAGTTTCCTTACATCAATGCCGTCGATATTAATCTCGCCGGTGTCGGGAGTGTCGAGGGTACCGATTATCTGTAGCAAGGTAGTCTTGCCGGCACCGCTCGGTC
>CAKQDG010000189.1 GCA_934219025.1 uncultured Prevotella sp.
TCGAGATGATGCGCAAGTTCGACGTCAAGCCAACCGACATCGCACCGATGTATGCCCGTGCCTCGGCTTTCGACGCCCCGACGGAGAATATGGACACCCTCACACCCCTGCTTTACCAAAGCGGATACATAACAATAAAGGACTACGATCCCGACACCGAACTCTTCCTGCTCGACCTTCCCAACAAGGAGATAAAGGTTGGACTGTTTGAGACATTGCTGCCAAAATATCTTGGCGGCAAATATGCCGAGGCCGGCGACGTGACGATAGCCCGTATGTCGGCACTCATCCGCCGCGACGACATCGACGGAGCACTGCGTCTGCTCAGAGAATTCCTGCATACCGTGCCCTACTGCAACAACACCGACTACGAGGGCCACTACCAGCAGGTATTGTTCATCATCTTCACGCTGCTGACGCATTTTCTTGTCGACGTGGAGGTACACACCCCCAACGGTCGTGTGGACATCGTGATGCTCACCCACACCCGGCTATATCTCATTGAGCTGAAGCTCAACAGGGATGCCGCCACCGCCATGCGCCAAATCAACCTCAACGACTATGCCTCGCGCTTCGCCCTGTCGGGCAAACCGGTTACGAAGGTGGGGATAAACTTCAGCGTGGAGAACAAGAATACGGATATTGAGTGGATGGTGGAATAAAGGAAAAAGCATCCGCTCGTAAAATATTCCAAGTTTCCACAAAAATGTATTATTTGTAATAAAAACTTTGCCGTTGCCGATATAATTTCTACTTTTGCTCTATTGAAAAACAAACACAAAAGAAAGGAAAATGAAAATGAAGAAATATGCTACTATAACTCTCAGCGCTGTGCTGCTCCTGTCGAGCTGTGGCGTGGGCAACGAGAATGCTGCGTCGGGCGGATTCCTCGGCGCACACCTCGGTAGTATACTCGGATCGGCAATCGGCGGAATAAGCGGCGGACCGCGCGGTAGCGACATCGGAACCCTCGTGGGCATGGCAGGCGGAGCCGTTGTGGGCGCAGCCATAGGCAGTGCTGCCGACAATGCAAACCGTCAGCAATACAGCGAATACAAAGCTCAGCGACAGGCTCAGCGCCAAGCTCAGCAGCAGGAATATCAGGCACCACAGACCACATCGCCTGCCGACAGCGGATTCGACCCGCAGAACGGGGGCGACGACGTGATAACATTCGACGGCAACGACACCGCTGCGGCTCCCGCTACTGCAAATGCCGACAATTCTTCTGACTGCAAGATGCACTCGGCTGAACTGATGGCAGAAGAGGCCGGACTGCCGGCTCTGGAAATTAGAAACGTGAGATATGTGGGCAACGGCATGACGCTATCGGCTGGCGAACTAGCCAAGGTAACGGTAGAGGTGTACAACAATTCCACCTCGTCGCTCTATGGCGTGCAGCCGGCAGTGGTGGAGACCACGGGAAATCGCCACATCTTTGTTTCTGCACCTATCCTCATCGAGAAAATCGCACCGGGCAAGGGCATAAGATACACCGCCATGGTGAAGGCCGACCGCAAACTGAAAGACGGCACCGCACACTTCAAGGTGTTTGCCACAGAGAAGGCCTCTGGCAGCGAGAGCAGCGCAACAGAGTTTGATATATCAACAAGCAGATGACACGACAGGGCTTCTGCCCAACATAAAATCACAGCTTTTATCTAAAAGTCCGATTAAGCGAGAGGAATAAGAATATATTTTTATTCCCGAGCGTGAGGACTTTATCTAAAAGTCCACCCTATTGACGCGTTTTTATACCATCTGTTATTGTCATTCGGGTTAATTTTGCACCCATAATTACTAACCGAATAATAACAGAAAAACGATGAAAATCAAATTCATTGCGGCAACCGCACTGGTTGCCTGTGCCTCGCTGTCTGTCGGGGCAAACAACATGCAGTTCTTCGAAGCGACCCATCCGTCAGCTGCCGGGAAAGCTATTTCCCGTGCAGATGCCATTGATGCCAAAGGCGCAACAATAGCATGGGCGTTCGACAAGAGCGGCGACAATCCTTCAGCGGCAGAAGTTTCCGTGCCCGAAGCAGTATCAACAACAAGTTTTTCTCTTGGCAGCAACCTCTATTTCAACGGCAAGCAGGGAAACCTGTCGAAGCTCAATCCGAAGGAGAAAATCAGCAACGCAAGGGATGAAAAATCATTCGTTTGCTTCTCTATCGTTCCGAAAAAGGGAGTCAGCTTCACGCCGAAATCCGTATCTTTTGATTCCCAGAAATGCGGAACGAGCGGCGGAACGCTCGACGTGGTGGCAAAATGCGGCGACATGGTAGTAGAACTGGCGAAGGGCTTCAATCCGGAGCGAAACTCCGTGTCTTCGTCAAATCTCGACATGACGGCGCTGCAGACCGTATCCGACAAGGTGGAACTTTATTTCTACGTATACAACCTTGCCGACAACAAGCAGCTGGCGCTCGGCAATATCACGGTGACCGGCGACCTGAACGGAACTCCTGTTTCCGTTCAGGTATATACTCTGAGCGTGGGCACAGCCGATGAGACTGCCGGAACCGTAACCGTAAATCCTTCGGGCACCTCGTTCGACGAGGGCACCGTCATCACCGTAAGCACGACAGAAAACTTCGGCTATCACTTTGCCGGATGGACAGGAAGCGACAACAAGGTGGTGTCGACAGAAAACCCGTATA
>CAKQDG010000190.1 GCA_934219025.1 uncultured Prevotella sp.
TTCAAGCATGACTTGTTGCAACGACTTTGTGAGACAATCATCGAGCTACCACCTTTACGTGAGGCAGTAGAGGATATAAAACCATTAGCTGAGTTCTTTTTGAAAAGGTATAAGTTGCGATTTGGCAAAGATATAGACGGCTTTAGCACTGGAGCGATAAAAGCGTTGGAAACGTATATGTGGCCAGGCAATGTAAGAGAGTTGAAACGAGTTGTTAAGAATGCCGTGGTTATGGCAAAAGACAAGACTATCACCGAAGATATTCTGAAGTTCGACAACTTCTCGTCTTCATCATCAGCCATAACAGCATTGAGAGATACAGATTCAGAACGTGAGCGCATCATAGCAGCCTTGAAACTCGCCAAAGGAAACCATACCAAAGCTGCCGAGATATTAAAGATTGGACGCAGTACGCTCTATACCATAAAAGAAAGATATGGCATAAAATAGGAGCGTATCAATCCTATAAAAGTGTTCAGATTTTAGACAATTGTCCAGATTCTGAACACTTTTTCTTTTTCAAGTCTTTCTTGATAAAAAACGTTTCTTTCTGGGAATCAATAAGTTCTACCCTTGTTGGGATTATGTGGCATCGTTTGGCATTGAAATGGTACAATACTAAGTGTGTACACAAAAACATTTAGTGTTGAACTCATAAAAACTTCAGAATATGGAATTTCAGACATTGACAGAAACAAGTTTCTTCCAATATATAAACGCCCAATCAAGTGGTGAGGTAGATTTGCAAGTGTTGCAGAACGCATATAATGACTTTGTGACAAGTGTAATCAATCTCTGCCAATCAGCAGAGATTGGAAACAATGCTAACATTGCTTTCATTTTTGCTGAGACAGAACTGCAATACCATCATCAGTTGTCTATCGGCAATATTGGCATCTACATCAAGAAAGCATTGGCATTTCTAAGAAAGATGATGCGCCATTATTCAGAAATGCCACCTCCACAGGTGAATACCTTGGAAGAAAAGCAAGACTTGAAATGGACTGGTAGTGTCGTGGAAATGGTAGAGATGATATATGGCTTTGATGAGCTACGCTGCATTAACAATGGAGAATTCGGAATCAAAGAAATGCTTTCCCGATTCGGTAAAATTTTTGGTATGAATCTCAATGATACCCAATGCTACAATACTTACAAGGATATGAAGCGACGCAAGAATGACAGCAGAACTTATTTCTTTGACAAGCTTTCTGAAAAGCTCAATGACCGTATGGACAGAGACGATGAAAGAGAAAGAATGAGAAGATAAAATACGATAAATCCCATATATATGCAGAGGCGAGTAACTAATAGGCAATCCTAAAAGGTTACTCGCCTCATTGTTTATTTCTGTATCAAGTGCCTCAGGTTCTCATCATTGGCTATACGCTCCAGTTCGTCCTTGACAATCTGCTTAACATCCTCCTTGATTTGGTTGTAGTTGCCCTGTATGGCTTGTTTCATGCAGTCGTTGCCATCGGCATCCTTGAAGTCGTTGATGATGGGGATAGGCTGATAGTTGCTCTCCTCCCGCTTGACTTTCTCGGTATCAACCACAATCTCGGCATGGAATATCTTCTGTTCGATACGCTCGTTGAAGTTATCGGAAACAGATCCGACAAACATGCCTTGGGTAAGTCCGCTAATCTTGCTTGGCGGAATAAGACTGTCCATTTGGGTATTAATGGAAGTTGAGACATCCTGTCGGTTGATGGAAATGGACTGGCGCTTTTGAAGCACTTTGCCAAAACGCTCGGATAAGGTCTTGGCGGTCTCTCCTACGACTTGTCCGCTAAAGATATTACCTACCGTATTGATGACCACCTTCGCCTCCTTGTCTCCATAGTCACGGACCAACTGAGAGAAGTCTTGAAAGCCCAAACACACCGCCACCTTGTTGCTTCGTGCCGTCGCAATCAAGTTATCCAAGCCTTTGAAATATATTGTCGGCAGCTCGTCAATAATGACAGAGGATTTGAGCTGTCCCTTCTTGTTGATGAGTTTCACGATGCGACTGTTGTACAAGCCGAGTGCGGCACCATAAATATTCTGACGGTCAGGATTATTGCCCACACACAGAATCTTAGGTTCATTGGGATTGTTGATGTCGAGTGTAAACTCACTTGCAGACATCACCCAATAGAGTTGCGGCGAAATCATTCTTGACAATGGAATCTTTGCACTGGCAATCTGACCCGCCAACTGCTCCATCGCCCCACCTTGCCATGCGTCCATGAACGGAGAAAGATAGTTCTCCAATTCGGGATAGCTCGTCAATATAGGAAACACATCCTCGTATCTGCGGTTAAGCAGCTCGATGGCATGTGGAAAGGTGCAATACTTTCCGTCCTTGTAGATGCGAAGGTACCAGATTATGGCAGCGAACAAGATTATCGGACTCTCCACAAAGAAGTCGCCCTGCTTTTGCACCCAAGTTTTGTTGAGGTTGAGCATGATAGTATATGCGCTTTCGTAAGCATCGGAAATGTCACTCATGAAATCCGGGTGAATAGGATTGCAACGGTGGCTTCTGCGTGGATCATCGAAGTTGATAATGTAGAATTGAGGCTTGACCTTATACTCGTCTTGATGGTTCATTAAGTGATTGTAGGCAATCATTGAAAGGTCGGGAAATTTGAAATCATA
>CAKQDG010000191.1 GCA_934219025.1 uncultured Prevotella sp.
TACTCTCGTCGCTTGCAGGATGCGCCATGCTGACATCCTGTTTTAAAGACGAACCACTGAACGCAGAGTGTGATATTCTACAAGCTTATGTTCATATGGAAAAACCAGATACTGTATTCGCACAGAAGAGCGACACACTTATTGAAGTTAGATCTAATGTGTCGGATATTGTATTCAATAAGAAACCTGGTTCAAATGTTAATAAGATGGCACCTCAGTTTGATATAACTCCCGGTGCTACAATATCTCCGGCGAGCGGTACGGAGTTTGATTTCTCCAATGAGAAAAAGGTGCAGTATACCGTAACCTCTGAGGATAAGTCATGGACGAGAGTATATAATGTCAGTTTTGAGATAAGTGAACTGCCCACGAAATATAATTTCGAAAACTTTGAGCTTTACAGCGAAAAAGACCCAAAGGACGGCATTGAGAAGCCCAAATACCAGGTTTGGTACGATTTAAGTCCTAATGGAAAGAAAATAAACGATTGGGCAACTGGAAATGCCGGATTTAAACTGAGTAGCTATGATGCCGCTCCTGAAGAATATCCAACGGTTTCTATGGATGATGGAAACGGACCGGAAAACGGAACACTCGGGAAATACGTAAGGCTTATGACAAAGAGTACGGGAACTTTCGGTGTAATGGCAAACAGACGAATTGCCGCAGGAAACCTCTTTATTGGAGTCTTCGATCCGAAACCGGCCCTTACCAACACGATGATGTGTACGCGTTTCGGTTTACCTTTCAACAAAAGACCTTTGCACTTTACAGGATATTACAAATATAAGGCAGGAGAGAAATTTCAAGAGCGAAGCGGAAAGATTGTAGAAGGCAGAGTTGATAAAGGCAGCATATATGCCGTGTTATATAAGAACCATGACGCCGACGGCAATCCTCTTGTCCTCAACGGTAATAACGTGAAGACAAATCCTAACATCGTGGCATTGGCAGACTACGGAGAGGTAACAGAAACTGACGGATGGAAACATTTCGATATTAACTTTGCTTATTCGGCTGATATCGACAATACGCTGTTGGAGAATAATGGCTATAGCATTGCTATTGTCTTCTCTTCAAGTAATGAAGGAGATAAATTTGAGGGAGCTGTCGGCAGTACGTTGTGTGTTGATGAGGTAGAACTTATTTGTGAATGACAAAACAATTGAAATGATGAAGAAGACAATTATATCATTACTGCTTATGGCAGCGACGGCAGGTACGGTGTTTGCCGGTGGAATATTTGATAATCTTAGGTATGACCTCCGCGTAGGCTACAACATCGGTGGAACTGCTCCAATGGGGATGCCTGCGTCGATTCGCTCTCTTGATTCATATAAACTCACCCCAAGCATTATGTTGGGACTTGGTGTCTATAAACATCTTGAGGGACATTGGGGACTGACTACAGGGCTGCGCCTTGAGAACAAAGGTATGGATATTGATGCTACGGTGAAAAACTATCACATGAGAATAGTGCGTGGCGGTCAGTCCCTTGAAGGTATGTTTACCGGCAAGAACCATTCAGAGGTAGAGCAGTGGATGCTTACGTTGCCTCTTATGGCAACATATAATTTCGGCGAAAAAGTATGCGTCAAAGTTGGACCTTATCTCTCTTACGTTCGCTCACACACATTCAAAGGTGATGCTTACGACGGATATCTGCGTGTAAACGACCCGACAGGCGAAAAGGTGGAACTAGGCACGGAAGAGGGCGACCGCGGTACGTATGACTTTTCCGATGATATGCGCAATCTGCAGTGGGGAATGATGGTTGGTGCCGACTGGCATTTCCATAAGTCATGGGGAGTGTTTGCCGATATCTCATGGGGCTTTACGGGAATATTCAAGAAGAGTTTTCATGTGATAGACCAGACAATGTATCCTGTATACGGCACAATAGGCGTTTCTTACAGAATGAAATAAAAATAATAGAATCAATAATAAAAAATTATGAAGAAAATTTTTACTCTTATTGCAACTGCTTTTATTGCTGTATCTGCGATGGCTACAGATTTTAAAGACCAGCTTGTAATCTCAATTAATGGTGAGACTGCGGCTACAACAGAGGCTGAAATCTCTATCAACGAGGAAACTCAGGAAGGAAAATACACCATTATGCTGAAGCAGTTCTCTTTCATGGGACTCCTTATCGGCGATGTTACAATGAACGGTGTTAAAGGTGATGACGACAGCAACGGCTTTACAAATTATGCCACAACACAGACTGCAACTATCACGAATGGCGACCCAAATGGTATTATGGGTATGCTTGGCGGTAAGATTGACGTTACTGTAAAGGAAGGATCACGAAGCAAAGGTAATAAGTTCTATGCAATGATTACTCTCGTAGTACCAGGAGTGGGTGATGTTGAAGCTGTATTCGGCGACAATAATTTCGATGCTACTTCAATCGGTGGCATAAATGCCAACAACGACAAGATTGCAGCTGTCTATACCTTGGGCGGACAACGTGTTAGCTCTATGACACGTGGTGTCAACATCATCAAGATGAAGAGTGGCAAGACCGTGAAGATATTCAACAGAAACTAATGATAAACCAGGAAACTTTATCATATATCAAGACCCATCGGACGGATGACCCTCGCAAGCTTGCCTTGCAGAGTCATCCGTCT
>CAKQDG010000192.1 GCA_934219025.1 uncultured Prevotella sp.
AGGGAGCATCGGCTTTCCAGGTTGCCGGCGACGACACATGGCGTGTGGGCTATGTGGAATATTCGTCGAACCCGACGAAATACCGCATCTGCCGTGCTGACAAGAACTTGCGCAATTTCCATTCGCCTACGGATATTAAGGGAGTTAGCGATCCACAACACGGCTCCTTCCTGCCACTGTCGAAGAAGGAATACTTGCGGTTGGAGAAGTTCTGGAATAAATAAAGAAGAAACAGACATAAGAATAAAACAGTAAAAATTTTGCTTCATGTCAGTGAGTCTGTGAAGACTCATATACAAAAGGAAGCAGGGGCGTGTAAAGAAAACCTTCTTACACGCCCCTGTCTATTTTGTTTTTCAACTTCTATCTTATTCTTTTTTACAGAATATGTATTAAGCTGAACTTTCCTATTTATAACTAAACCGATGTTTTTATTATTTTGCCACCTTCACAGCCTTGCCGTTTGCAAGTTTGTTGATGTGCAGGCGATTGGCAGCAGCCGGACGGTTCTTCTTTCCGTCGATGCTGTAAGAAGCTACAACCTTGTTTGACTTTGCCTCAGAAGTGGCATTGTCCACGCCATCGCTTCCAGCCTGGGTGTCGATATAGTAAGTACCATAGCAAAGGTTGCTTTCGTCCATGTCAACATATCCGAAGCCCTGGATGTAACGACCGTCTGGAGTTATAGAGCAAGGGGTATTGCTTTCGTTTGCATCCATCTTTGCAATGTCGGTCAGTGTCGGGAACACCTCCGACATGCGCTTTGCCTCTGTTTCGCCAGCCTTTACCATCATTGCGTAACGTGCGCCAGAAGCTTGATCCTCGATATATCCAACGATAGTTCCATCGTCGGCAATAGCATCGGAATAATAGTAGAGATCTGCGCTTGCCTCCGGACAAATGATTGTCTCGTAAGTGTCAGTCTCAACATTATAGCGAGCGATTACCATACCATGGTCGTTGTCGTTCTTACCGTGGATATTCAGAGCCACATATTTACCGTTGCGACTGATGGCAGCGCCCTCAAATATATCGAACTCCTGCGGACCATTGAGTTCAAATGTTGTGTCGATATATTTCTTGCATGCCGGAACAACAGAATAAGTGGTATTGTCTTTGTTGAGCGCCCATACAATCATTGGATAGGTACTATAGTTGTCCAGTCCGTACCCCAAAAGCACCGAACCGTCGGCGTTTCCGCCTCTAACAGCCATACCGCCGTTCTCGAAGCCGAGCCATGCATCAGTAGCCTGTGGCAGTTCCGTCTTCTTGTTGTCGGAGATTATAATAGGAGTCAGGCTGTAGGCGTTGTCGTATGAAAGTCCGAACACCTTGCCCGTGCTTGTAATGTAGTTGGCAATAGAAGGTTCGTCGAGCAGTTTCTCATACTTTCCTGTAGAGAAATCGAACTTGGCAGCAACCTCATCGATATATCCAACACCAATACCGTCATTGGTAAGTGAGCGAACATCAGCTTCTGCCAAACCGCTTTCGTCAGAACCGAGGTTGTCAGACACGAAATACTTTATCTCGCCTTTCTCTGTGTCGTAGATAAAGGCGCGGCCCTCTGTGTCGCTTCCTCCCACATATTTACCGTTGTCGGAAATCACTGTGCCTTGCATCAAGGCGTTCTATGTCCATGGAATGTAAGTAAGCTTCTGTGCTGAAGCTGTGAAGCATGCGGCGATAAAAGCCGCTGAAAGTAAAGCTTTTCTCATAATTACACTTTTTATTCGTTATCTTTATCCTGTTTTATAAATACAAATCTTGAATTTGTGTTTGTTACAAAATATCTTTTAAAGATAATGCAAAGGTACGCAAATCGAAAGAATTAGCCAAACAAAAAGTGTAAAATGTAATATTTTTACAACTCTTTTGTATTATATTTAAATAATAATACGCACACAGATGATAATCTGTTATAAATACCATCTATATGCGTATCATTGTTTATTTCAAAACAAGTCGTCGTTTACTTCAGAATAAATCCGCCGTTAGGCTGCATTGAAACTTTTACCTTACCGTTTTTCCCGATATTCTGTTTCTTTACATGGGATACTGGCCAGAGACTTTTCTTGTCGGGAGTTTCATAATAATAGCTTACGTTTTTTCCCGATAGCATATTCAAGTTGAGGTTCAAGCTCATTGGCTTGTCCGTACCGTTCAGACCTACGACATACCAGTCGGCACCGTGCCTACGGGCCATAACAACATATTTTCCCGGATAGCCGTCGATAAAGCGAGTCTCGTCCCAAGTTGTCGGTACGCCCTTAAGGAAGTCTATCTCGTGTTGCGGCAGTTCATTGAGGTTGTTCGGGTATATGGCGATACAGTTGATGCTTGCCTGATTGACAATGGCAGCCGCCATCTCAAACACGTCGGATGTATAGCGACGATGACGACTCTTGTTGTCGCGCGACAGATAGCGGTTCATTATCGTTCCGCCCCAGTCCATCGAAGCTACGGCATTACGACAGAAAGGATGCATCGTCAGTTCGAAGCCCTCTTTCT
>CAKQDG010000193.1 GCA_934219025.1 uncultured Prevotella sp.
GTCTTCCTGCGCCTACAAGTTTGTATTTTCCGCGTGATAATCGTCCATAATTTGTTTGATATTGATTAAATCGGGTACAAAGGTAATGATTTTTGTTTAAAATGGTATGGTATTGCCGTGATTTTATTTGTTTTGTAATATCTTATTACATTTCATCCTTTATAATTTTATGTGGAAAGGAAAAAGGGTTCTTCCAAAAGTCGGAAGACCCTTTATATTCAAATTTTGTCTAAAGCATAAAACTTTAGTTTTATCAATATCAGTTTCTAACTTTCCTTATTCTGTTTTCGTTCTTTACGATATAAAGTCCGTGTGGTAACGATTGTAGCAGTGTTTCGAGATTGCCTTTATTTTTTAATAGAAGCTGTCCGTCGATACTGTATAATTCCCAAATGCCAGTTTCTTTAACATTCGTGATGGAGCCGACTGCCGAGGTTTCGGCTGTTTTGAATACCACATAGTTGTAGTAGGAACTGCCTGATCTTTTTGAATTTATCAGTTGCCATTCGCCAGAATTATTAAGGAAGTGTAGCCTTGCAAAATATTTCTTTGCCGGTTCAACCCTTTCGAGCTTGCCGTTAATCTTCACTACAGTCATTCCTCCATTATTCAAATTTGCTTCAGTTATGACTGAGTCTACGGCTTCCTTTGTGTCGAAATCATAAACCACGGCGGCAATCTTACCGCTGAAGTCTTTCGTTGCGCAAGAAATTCTTGCCGTGAGAGCGAAATTCTCCGGGTCAACACTCGTGGCATTGTCGAGTTTCAACTGCTGACTTACGCTAAGAGTGGCGTCGCGCAATATAACCTTCACTGTCGTATCGTCGGAAAGTTTTTGCTCTCCCTTAACGTCGCCATATACGGCAAGGGCGTATTCTCCAGCTTTGTCGGGAGCACAGGCTGTGATGTTCACTACCTGCGGGAAACCGCCGTAAATTTCAATTTCGGAATCCGACTCCATCATAAGTAGCTCTTCGCCCTGTTTGAAACCAAGATATAGCTTGCCGTTGTATGAAGTGCCGTCGTTGCAAGTTATTTTTGTTGAGAAAGTGTTTTGTTCACCGCCGTATACCTTTTCAGGCGCTGTGAGGGCATCGACCTTGATAGAAGTCGTGGCATCAGTGGAGATAGTAACGTTGTCGCCGACTACTGTAGCCGTAAAAATCTTCGGCATACTGTATACATGCAGCATAGGGTACCACCTGTCGCTGTCAAAGCCGTAAGCCATAGGCTCCAGAGTGTAAGTACCGTCGGCGTCAGGCAGTTCGCTGAGTGCAATGTTTATTCCGTTGGCATCCACTCCTTCGCTGTCGCCTGCATAGGTGTCGGCCGACTTTATGAACGATACTTCCCCGGTAGCCATATTGTATACCCTTACACCAAGACATAATTTTGACTCGTTGCTCTCGCAGTAAACAGAACCGGAAATGAAAAGATTGTCGCTCTTTTTAAGGTTGGATTTATTTACATTCAGACTATTTTTAAGTACTGGACGCAGGAATCTTTCGCCCTCGCCGTTGGGATTGAGCATGTCTACGATGACAGTCTGGTAATATTTAAACGCTCCGATAGAACCGCCTGTGCCCTGCACCTTGGGGTCAAGAGCGTCCGGAAGGAAATATCCGTTTGAAATGCCGTTCCATCCCCAGTTGATATGCAGGTATCCGTCTTTGTATCCGTCGCAAACGAAGGCATGTCCCGCCATAGCCTCCGTTACTCCGTCGTAATAAACAGGGTGGTTTCTCGACAGGTTGTCGTAAATAATCTGCATCCAAGTAGTCCCAGACATGTAGTCGCGGTTTAACAACATGGCACAGGAGTATTTCATGTAATTTATCATTGCGTCTGTTGCATCCTCGCTTGTTGTGCCACTACCGCCTGGTGCATATTGCATGTTGCAGGCTATTCCCACCATGCTCATCAGTGTTGCAACAGCCTCTTTCGATTCTTCAGAACTGGCAGCAGAATATGTGTCGGTCATTGCATCCCAGTTGAAAGAAACAGAACTGAAATCCGTACTGCCTATTCTACCCGTACCTTTGTCTGGCCATCTGTTGTGGCGCATAATCTGGGCAAGGGCTGTTGCAACGCATCCTGTAGGACATTGGGTGCCGTTCTGGTCATAGCAGAACATATTGTATGGCGTGTCCTGTCCCCATGTTGACGTGAGCAACGGTTCTATGTTCTTATACCTTGTTTCGGCATCGTTAGATGAGGCTGTGGCAGAAACAGTCAGTAGATTGTTTTTTACTGCATATTCAATCTGTCGGTCGTATTCGCCGAGCCACCACTTCATGTTCTCCGGAATGTTTGTTGCATCAAATGTTCCGTTGTCAGCATAACCCAGGATAACATCTTTCGCCTTGTCGTCGGCAGCCACTACGACGAAACCGTTCTGCTTGCCGATATTGAACACATAATGTCCGTTGGTCTGTGC
>CAKQDG010000194.1 GCA_934219025.1 uncultured Prevotella sp.
CTACAGGCCAGCCCACGACAACGGAGTTGAAGCAGCTGAGGTGAGAGTCGCGGCGAATCTGCATACCGCTCTGGAAGCGACCCAGACCGGAACCGTTGTTAGGATTATATGCGCCGGCTGTGATGTAAGAGGCATCGTTCACAAAATCAGTTGCGCCCATCTTCGGCCCCACGAAGGTGATGTTTGAGAACACGGCCTGAGTGTGAGGATCGGCATTTGTGCCCTTGGCATTGTTGTCGCTCTCAAAGCCGTTGCTCATAGACTTGTCGGCAATTTTCGGGTCGCGGATTGCGAGCCCGTACTGCACGTGTCCGCTGAAGCCGTTGTCGGTGTCAAAGTCGTCGTCCCATCCCTTATAGGCAATTAGGTATTTGCAGTCTACCGCTCCGCCGAACCACTCGAAAGAGTCGTCGTTGGAATAAGACACCTGCACGTGGTCAATCTTTGTCTGCTTTCCCACAGAACCGAGGGTCAAGCCGTTAATCTCCTGGTCGGTGGCAAATGGATAGCCGGCAAACTCGATGCGCACGTAGCTCAACACGCCAGAGTTGTCGTTGTCGTCGGTGCCGCCGTGTTTTGTGCGCGGACCGCCCTCAATCTGCTGTTCCGTGGCATTTGTCTTTGCCTTTCCGCAGAGGATTATTCCGCCCCAGTCGCCAGGACGTCGGTTGCCCGGAGCCTGCTCAGATGTGAATACGATAGGCTGAGTTTCAGAGCCCTGTGCAATGAGTTTTCCGCCACGCTCTGCAATGAGGGCTGCCTTTGTGTCCTTGTCGCCCTTGATAACGGTGCCCGGTTCGATGGTCAGCTGTGCGCCGTCGGCGATATACACCCATCCTTTCAGTATGTAAGTGCCCTTCTTCAGGGTCTGCTTTCCAGTGAACACAAATTCCTGGTCGCCGTTTCCAATCTGCGTGCCATTGTCGTTCAAGTCCTTGCTTCCAGCCTTGTCGCTCTCGGTGAAGAGCAGGTGGTCGCAGGCTGTCAGTCCGCCGTTTGTAGTCCACACGGCAGTTGCTGCATTGTTCTTTCCGTTGTTGTCATCATCGTCGCTGCACGCAGTGAACATTGTTCCTGCAAGTGCCAGGATACCAAGGCATCCGTAAAATTTTGTCTTGTTCATATAAATAATAATTTAAGCCCCACCCCCAGAGCTGCCTTGCAGCTTCTGTCCCTCCCCGAAGGAGAGGGGAGTGAATAGTTTGGTTAATTAAATTCTTTTTATAAATTATAAGTTATGCTCAGTCCGATATTTCTGCCCGGTTTGAAGCTTCGCGTCACTTGAGTTATCTTTTTGTTTGAGCCGTCGTTCATCGTGGCATTTACAAACTCCTTGTAGTAAACTCTCTGCGAGAGCAGGTCGCGGATGTTGAACTTCAGCTCCCAGTGAGAGCCAAACTTCTTCGACAGCGACAGGTCGAGCACGTCGCGAGGCATCTCGTAGCTGTCGGGCACACGGAGCGTTTCGTTTCCGCTCGTTGTTCCCTCGCTGCGCCCCACACCGATTATGCGCTTACCGATACGGTTGTAGAGCAATGCGGCATCAAGCTGCCACTTCTCGTTTTTGTAGAACAGACCGGTGTTTACGAGATAAGGCGACTGCCCCTGCATCGGACGGTTTTCCTGGTTTACAGCGCCACTGAAATCTACGCGGCTCTTGATGAGCGCGCCGTTGAACGACCAGCTCAGTCCCGGGAGTCCGACAAACGAGAGGTCTTTCTTTATGTCCACCTCCACACCGTAGTTGTTGGCATGGTCGGCATTCATATAAGAGTAAATCATTCTGTTGCCACCCGACAGGGTGTAGGTCCATTCTATCGGTGCATCGAAGTATTTATAGAAGAGGGCAACGGAAATCATCTCGCCCCTCGACGGATAGAACTCATAGCGCAGGTCCACGTTCTGCACATAGCATGAGGTGAGTTCCGTGTTTCCCTTTACATCGGCTGCAAGGTCGAAGTCGTAGAACACCGATGGCGACACCTCGCGGAATTCCGGGCGGTTCACTGTTTTGCCATAGGAAAGGCGCAGCTGATGCTTGTCGGTAAACTTGTATGTGGCATTCACCGATGGGAAGAGATCGTTGTATTTATAGTAGTGGCTCAGCGGACTCTCGCGGTCGTCGCGGGTGTTGGTGATAAGTTCCATCTTGTCGTATTCGTATCTCAATCCGGCATAGACACTCAGTTTTCCAAACGGCAGCGAGGCTGCCAGATAGCCGGCACCGAGGGTGTTGTGTCCCTTGTAGTCGTCGCGGCGGTTGGGCTCTTCGAGCAGATAGAGCTTGTCGGCGCCGAAGTTTGCCGCATCGCTAAGCAAAGTCGGGATGTCGCTCTTGCGGAAGTCAGAAGGGAGAGTGTTGTTCTCCGGTT
>CAKQDG010000195.1 GCA_934219025.1 uncultured Prevotella sp.
CGCCGGGCGGCTATTCTGATGACATCCAATGCCAGCTGACGATGGCAGATTTATTCAGATAAAAGCCGACCTCTCATAAATGGTAAAAAACCACGTTTTAGCACGAAAATGCCTCTTCCACTTACACAAGCGTATCAGGACTCGGTTGCGAGCTGTTGGTACACCACTTGCTCACAGTTGCAGGGTCTTTGTCAAGTTCGTCTGCCAACCATTTGACTCTCGTCTTCCTCTGTCACGACCCGGCAGAGCTCAAATAAGTTTGCCTCTGCTCTCGCTGCTCCATCGGTTGGCTGTTCTCTTGTTTTCAACCAATACTATCTTGATGCGGTTGATGTCTTTCTTTGCCATATCCTTTCATGTGTTTCTTGGTTTACAAAGGTAAAAATTATCTTGGATAATCAAGAAAGATTATGGAAATAATTATTCAATTTATTGCGTTTTACATCTATTTCCTAACGAAACAGGACTAATTCGATGTTTCCCATCACAATTCTACTATTTCCTGCTTGTTTCTCACTGATTATAAGTACCTTTACATAAGGTAAGTTTCACCTCGGGATAAAAAAATGAACAAATTCATTTTTTTATCCTCTCGATTTGCATTACCTTTGCTCCATCAGAGCCACCGCAAAATGGCACAAGGATGAAGCGTGGTACGAGGTGATATGCGCAACGACTGAATATCAAGGATTTGAACATTCTATGGATATTTGCCTAAATGTTGGAATCCAATTCGTACCGATTAAAGCAGAATGCGCATGACCATTAGGGATGTGAAGACAGCAGAATGAAGATGAAAAGAATAAAGGAAGAACAGCGAGTCGTAGAGCAGATGATACGTTTGTACTGCAGAAAGAAGGAGGGCAACAAAACGATATGCCCTTCGTGCCAAGAACTGCTACAGTATGCTATAGCAAGGCTGGAACGCTGCAAGTTCGGCAAAGACAAGCCAACATGCAAAAAGTGTCCCATCCACTGCTATCGCCCTCAGATGAAGGAACGAATGTGTGTAGTGATGCGCTGGGCTGGCCCGAGAATGATTTTGTATCACCCGGTTGCAGCCATCAAGCATATCATAAGAGAACGTCATTTCAAGATGATTGGTCTGTCGCGCGCACCATTCGGCAAGGATGCGCAGTAATGACCACAAAGAGACAATAAAAAAATTAAAGCGTATGGATTTTCCAGAAATATACTCAGCAACAGGCTTGATGGAACTGATTCAGAATATCGGCTTTCTCCCTCTCCTTGATAGTGGCATTGAAGGCTTCTCTGCCGAAGACATCGTGGCAGAGGATTGTAGATATGTAACATTTCCCGAAGGCGGATGGGACTGGCCGCTATGGAAATGGAAGGGCGAGATTGTGCAGGAAATGCCGTGTTTGTACGGTAAGTTCTTCAACAAGAAAGCTGGATTCATCAGCCAGGAATGGTGGCCAGACTTCTGCAACTACAGAAGAAGCAAGTACCCGCGTCCGGATGACGACTCTATAGAGGGGGCCATTCTCGATACGCTCAAGTCATCGGGTAGTCTTATTACAAGAGAACTTCGGGCTGCCTGCGGTTTCACCGGCAAGGGAATGAGAAGCAAGTTTGACGGCTATCTCACCCGGCTGGAAATGGCTACTTATATCGTAACCGAGGATTTCATCTATCCTCGCGACAAGCACAATCATGAATATGGCTGGGGGTGGTCGCTGCTGAACACTCCCGAAGAACTATATGGCAAGGAATCTTGCCAATGCAACCGCACTCCCCAAGAATCTTATCAAAGGATTTTTGAGCATCTGAAAGAGATTCTGCCTGACGCTTCGGACAAACAGATACAAAAAATGATTGGATGACACAAGACACTTCTACATATGAGACATTGATTAAATGCAAAAAGAATAGCCCTTTGTGGAAATATACATACAATCTATAAGTTACTAAATACAAGAATAGACATTTACTATGCAAAGATAGTAAAAACCTATTGCCGTTTTTTAACGTATTCCATATCTTTGCAAAGAAATCTTTGCATTGGATATTGGTAAAAACACAAAAGAGAATTGTTATGAACAAGAATATTTCCACTTACGTGAAGCAAGAGCTACTCCTCAAGATATTCCGTTTTTATTATGACGGGTTCAAGTCGATGACGCTTGGCAAGACTTTATGGACCGTAATTCTGATAAAACTTGCCATCATATTCTTTGTACTCAAGCTCTTCTTCTTTCCAAACTATATTGATAGCAAAGCAAAGGATAAAGACAAGGCCGGTTTCGTATCCGAAGAAATTCTAAACAGATAATGATATATAATCACAACTTAAAAATATTATACTATGATTACAAACCTATTGTTAGACATTAATTCTG
>CAKQDG010000196.1 GCA_934219025.1 uncultured Prevotella sp.
ATAGTCTCTGTTTTATTGTCGTTTCCAAAATACGCTTAATCATATCTTTCTCTGTCTGTTACGACTGCAAAAATACGTATTTTTCTTTTCAATTCCATAAAAAACAATACTTTTGTGGAATACAATCCAAAAAAAACAATACTTTTATGGAATTGAATCCGCAAAAGTATTGCTTTTTATGGAATAAAATCAATATTGGCTATATATATCATTGTGTAACTTTCCTGTTATACGACTGCAAGGATACATTTTCCGCCCTTTCTTCGGTTACACTCTCGGCAGAGCATCTGGCAGTTTTCCGGTACATTTATGCACGTGTACCAAGTTTGGTAATATTTTCCTTGCTTTGTTGACGGAAAATATTTAACTTTTTAAAAAACAGAATGTTATGGCAGTCTTAAATTTTACATCAAGAGAGTTCAGAAGCCAGCAGGCACACGTATTTGAGTTGGCTGACAGGGGAGAGAAAATTATCATTCGCAGAAACAAGCATATACACTTGTTCCTATTTCGGATGATGATTTAACCATTACTCCCGAACTTCAAGCAAGTATAGATAAGGCAAGGGCTGAAATTAAAGCAGGCAGGTGTATATCTGTGCATGGAAAAGAAGAACTTAACGCATATCTGGACTCTCTATGATTTATGAGTTAAGGTTTTCGCTACAGGCGAATAAAATAGCAAAGAAATGGAAGAAGTCTAATCCGTCTGTCTTTAAGAAATATGCAAAAATCCTTGCTGAGTTAGTAGAGACATCCAAGGATTGGAGTTGGGCATCCTGAAGCTCTGAAGGGTGGTAACGGTATTACATGGTCTCGACACATAACCGCTCATGACAGAATAGTTTATGACATCTATGACGATGTCGTTGAAGTCTATGTGCTGGAGTTGGAAGGGCATTATGATGACAAATAAAGAGAGAAGTTTGAAATAATGCTCATCCTTCTCTCTATTTCTATTTTTCTTTACTATGTTTTCGGAAATGATGGAGAATCCGAAACATGAATGATAAAACATTTTGCAAATCTTTCCCAATGCAACCTTATGTATATGTTGTAATTTTTGTTTTTCACATATACATTTTTAACAACATTGTTTTAAACAACCTTGTTAAAAACATTATTTATTGCTAACTTTGCCACAGATATTTTAAATTAGATGTTATGGCAAAGAACTTTAACGCTCCGTTTGTGTTTGGTGTACGGGTAGAGGGCGACACATTTACAGACAGAAGGGAAGAAACAGAACGCCTGAGGGCAAACTTCACTTATGGTATCAATACAATATTGATATCCCCGCGACGTATGGGGAAAACATCACTTGTTGATAAAGTTTGTTCGCTCGTGGAAAGTGATGACATCAGAATAGCACATATTGACGCCTTTGGCTGTCGCTCGGAGATTGATTTCATAAATGCCTTTGCCACAGCCGTGGTTCGTGCCACATCGGGCAAATGGGAAGAGTGGATGGAGAATGCAAAAGTCTTTCTAAGCAGATTTGTTCCTAAAATAAGTTTCGGACAAGATCCACTGACGGATTTCTCTCTCTCTTTGGAATATAATGCAGGCAACAATATCACGGAAGAGGTGTTGCGTTTGCCTGAAACGATAGCCAAGGCAAAAGGCTGCAAGATTGTTGTTTGTATAGACGAGTTCCAACAGATAGGAGATTTCCCTGACTCCCTTTCGTTTCAAAAGAAACTGCGTGGAGTATGGCAGCTGCAGAAAAATGTGTCGTATTGTCTATATGGCAGCAAACGCCACATGATGGAACAGATGTTTCAGAATCAGAGCTACCCGTTTTATCGTTTCGGCGACATGTTCTATCTCGGAAAAATCAGCGAGAGTGACTGGATAGAATATATCTGCGAAAGGTTTAGACTTACAGGAAAACATATTTCAGAAAATCTGGCAAAAGAAATCTGCAACGTAACCGACAGGTATTCTTCTTATGTACAACAGTTGGCTTGGCTCGTATGGCTGAAAACACAAAACGAGACGACGGAGCAAGACCTGCAGTATGCCATCGACCGCTTGCTCGATGCCTGCGAACCGTTGTTTATCCAACAGACAGAAGATTTGTCGGCTTATCAGATGAACTTTCTTCATGCTATAGCAGATGGGGTGCATACGGGCTTTACCAAATCGGCGGTGCTGAATAGTTACCGTTTGGGAACTGCTGCGAATATCTCAAGACTGAAGAAGGCTCTTATCGAGAAAGATCTGATACTGGTAGACAAGCCGAAACATCTTGATATTAGCGACCCTATCCTCACCATGTGGCTCAGGAGAAGGGTGTGGAGAGTATGAGAACGGGTGGCGGATATGCCTGC
>CAKQDG010000197.1 GCA_934219025.1 uncultured Prevotella sp.
ATCATGATGACCGACATAAAGGATGAGGCTATAATCTTTGAGTGCAGTTATGCCGACAAGAAATACAGTGTGAAGGAAGATAACGGCAAGGTTGCTATTCCAAAGAATGCCGAGTGTGTGCCGGAGTGGAGCGACATCCATATCAGCAACGTAGTATGCCGCGGGGCAAAGACTGCCGTCAGTGCCCACGGACTGCCGGGCTACGACTGTCTGAAGAACATCACCATCGACAACTCCACCTTCTTCTACACACAGAAGGACAAGGACATAGATGCCGGAGCCGACGTGAAACTCACCGGCTGCAAGTTTGCAACATTCTAAGTAAAAGAGTAAAGACAATAAAGAAAAATCCCATGGCTGATAAAGCTGTGGGATTTTTTGTTTATCTATTTTTCATCTTAACATAGTCCTAAAATGAGTCGTTTTACATTTTTCCAAGGCAAATACAGGTTATTTTCTACACTTTTCCAAGGTAAAAACACAGCTTTTTCTACACTTTTCCAAGAATTAGCATATATTTTTCATTTCTATTGAATGATAATAAATTCTCATTCTATTCGCTTAATCGGATTTTTGGATAAAATCCTTCCGCTCAAGAATGATAATAAATTCTCATTCTATTCGCTTAATCGGATTTTTGGATAAAATCCTTCCGCTCAAGAATGATAATAAATTCTCATTCTATTCGCTTAATCGGATTTTTACATTATCTTTGCATAAGATAAGCGGCATCTCGGGATAAGAAATGAATGAATTCATTTCGTTCTCCTCTCGATTTGCATTATCTTTGCAAAAAATAAGTTTGACTATGAGATTAGGTGATAGAGTTTTAATATCTCCGGATTTGACAAATTTATCGGATTGGACAAGCGGAGAAGTAATAGAAATAGAGAAAAATCCATTTGTAGGAATTGTGATTTCTGCAAAAACGGATAATGGTACAATTTATTTTGGATATCAAGATTTATTTAAACCCGTAGACAAATAATTATGTATGCGTTAAGTTTTGATATGTCTGTTTCTGCCTTACAGGAGAATTATGGCGAACCATATAATAATGCCTATTTTGAAATCAAGCAAATGTTAATGCAAAATGGTTTTGAATGGGTACAGGGGAGTACGTATCTTTGTGAAACGGATGATTTGACTTCTTTGGTTAAAACCGTTATGCAACTTTCTAAGATTGATTGGTTTAAAAAATCAGTTCGTGATATACGTGGATTTAAAGTTGAAAGTTGGTCTGATTTCACAGATTTGGTAAAGAATGTATGATTTTCTATTTACGATAACTTATTATCAATATTAGGTAACGGAAAAATATGGAACAAGAAAATAAATTATTTCAAGAAGTAAACGGGGGCTATACCATGCTCGAGGCTATCAACGAGGCAAAGCGATGCCTGCACTGCAAAGTGCCGCAGTGTAAGAAGGGTTGCCCTATCAGTCATGATATCCCCGACTGGATTCACGAGCTGTCGATGGGAAACCTCGGCAACGCGATGAATATCATCAACAACAAGAGTAACCTGCCGGCTGTCTGTGGTCGTGTGTGTCCTCACGAGAAACAATGTGAGGGACACTGCGTTCTGAACAAGAAAGGTCAGGGAATACGTGTTGGTAAACTGGAGCGCTTTATTGCCGATTTCGATGGCGATATGGGGCTTATCCGCGAAAAGCTCTTGCCTAAGACCCGTGGAAAGGTTGCTGTCATCGGTTCCGGTCCTGCCGGACTGACTATTGCCGGCGATTTGGCTCGACAGGGTTTCAATGTGGAAATCTTCGAGATGGAACCGGAGCCGGGAGGAGTATTGATGTTTGGTATTCCGGAATACCGACTACCGAAGGAGATTGTGCGCCGCGAGATAAAGAAAATCGAGGAACTTGGAGTGGTGTTCCACTGCAACACAACTGTAGGAAAAGACGATTTGACTATAGACAAACTCTTTGAGATGGGGTATGACGCCATCTTTATGGGCACGGGAACGGGTAAGCCCAAGAAACTCAACATTCCTGGTTGCGACCTGAAGGGCGTGCGACAAGCTATATGGTTCCTGCGCCGTGTGAGCCTCTACAACGAGGGCAATTTGAGCCGCGACGAAGTGGTAGTACACGAGGGCAACCGCGTTTATGTAATCGGTTGCGGCAACACGGCTATGGATGCGGCCCGTACTGCAGTGCGCATGGGGGCAAGTCATGTGGAGATTGTCTACCACCGCACGATAAACGATATGAGTGCACTGCGTTCTGAATACGACGAGGCGGTAGAGGAAGGCGTGAAGTTCAGTTGGGAGTCGAGCGTTGTGGAGATTCACGACGACAACG
>CAKQDG010000198.1 GCA_934219025.1 uncultured Prevotella sp.
CGAGCACGGTGGCGTTGGCATAAATCACCACGTCGTCGCCGATGATAGGATGGCGCGGAATGCCCTTTATCGGATTTCCGTCTTTGTCGAGCGGGAAGCTCTTTGCTCCGAGCGTTACGCCTTGATAAAGCTTCACGTTGTTGCCGATGATACACGTTGCTCCGATAACAACACCTGTGCCGTGGTCGATGGTGAAATATTTTCCTATCTTTGCCCCCGGATGAATGTCGATACCCGTTTCGGAATGAGCCATCTCCGTCAATATTCGCGGAATGAGAGGCACGTCGAGGAGCACCAGTTCATGGGCGATGCGATAGTTGGTGAGAGCCTTTATCACGGGGTAGCACGAAATCACTTCGCCAACGTTGTCGGCAGCCGGGTCGCCGTTGTATGCGGCGATGACGTCGGTGGCAAGAACCGCCCTTATCTCCGGCAGTCGGCTGATGAGCGAGATGGCTATCTCGTCGGCAGTTTTTTTTCTTGCCTCCATATCTTCAGGCGTTTCGCTCTCGGTGTCGGCAAAACACAGTCCGGCAAGCACCTGTTCGGCAAGCAGCTTGTGCAGGCGTTCCACGTTCACCCCGATATGGTATTTTATAGTTCTGGTATTGACGGTAGACTTTCCGTAGTATCCGGGAAAGATGATGGCGCGTGATAGAGAAACTATTTCTTCGAGCGCAGCGGCAGAAGGCAATGGGTCGCCGTCTTGGTGCTGATGGAAAATGCCCTTCAGCGAATCTTCAGCAGAGAGCTTCTCCACTGTCTGTGTCAGAATGTTAGTCAATTTGTCAATGCCCATCGATGAAAAATGTGTCAATACGGGTGCAAAATTACTTGATTTATTGGTAATTGCCAAATAAATTGGCATATTGTTGTGGTTTTGTGAGTAAAATATGTTTAATATATAATATGTGGATTTCTTGTTGAGTATAAAAAAACACGGCTCCCGAATCCGACTTTTAGAACACTTTTCTCTGAAGCCCTCATTTTGTAAGCATTTCAGCCGAGCATGGCTTTTCGGGGAGCAAAGCATTGCTTCTCTCCTTGAAAAGCGTTGCTTTTCTCCAGAAGAAGCATTGCTCGGCTTTTATCTTTACATTTTTCGGTGGGAAATCACGTGAAAAAGTGTTCTAAATTTCCTATGGCCCCAAAACTGCCTTTTTTGCTCATCCGATATTTAGAGTGATAGTATTTATTATCGGAAGGAATCTCCTTGACAACTTTTTAGACGAAAACCTACAAAACCCCCGATGCCGTTTTGCAAGCCTTCGGCTTTCCTGTATGTCAGATGTGTCCTTTAGAGAGCAAGCTCTCTGTCGTCCACTTCTGACACACAGGAGAGTCACTTCGTTCCTCTTGCAAACCGACATCGGGCGATAAACATAAAAAACAAGATACCTAACAAATAGAAGACCATGAAAACCATATATCTATATTGGACTTTTAAGACGACAGACTGTTTACTTTGTTTTTTATGTTTATCGCCCTTTGGCAAGTTAAAATGCCAAAGGCATTACCGGTGGATTGGCGGATTTCCGAAAGAGAACTTGTTCTCGTGAGGAAATACGACAATACATCGGTAAGCCCGAGGAACGAGGGTTTTACTTGCCAAAGGGTGTTTTATAGGTTTTCGTCTAAAAAATATATTAATCACTTCCGATAATAAATATTATCACTCAGAGTTCCGGATGAACCATTTTCCCCCATGAAAGAATTGGGGAAGGTAAATCATTTGCAACAAGTAAAGCGTTATTATTATGTGAAAATGCAAAGCGAAGTTGTCAATAAATATGGCAAATGATAAAAATGTGTGTCTATTTTATTGCAATTTGTACAAGTAATGACAAAATTTTGTAGATTTGCAAAACGTTTTGATAAAAGTATTAATGTTCTTAGCAAGTAATTTTTAATTAATTTTTTATGACAAGGGTAATTAAATTACACCGTGGACTTGACATCAATCTTGCTGGTAAGGCGGAGCAGAAAACTATTGCCGTTAAGCCAAGCACGATTTATGCCCTGTTGCCGTCGAGCTTTGAGGGCGTAAAGCCGAAAGCCGTGGTGAAAGAGGGAGACACTGTCAAGGCTGGCGACGCTTTGTTTGTGAACAAAGACTATCCCGAGGTAA
>CAKQDG010000199.1 GCA_934219025.1 uncultured Prevotella sp.
AGCACAAGGGCGAGCACAGTAGCGGCTATAATCATCCTGTACCACACCAGCGGCAATTCGGCAAGAGATATAAGTCTGCCGAAGACTCCCGTAGCTCCGGCAAGAAGGATGCCTGTATGCAGGCGCAGATAATCATTCGTATTGTTGTCTCGCATTTGTCTGTATATTTTACGTGTGCAAAATTTTACGTGTGCAAAATTTTACGTGTGCAAAATTACAAAAACAATATCCAACTGCAGTCGTTATCCCGCAAATAAATGCATACGAATTATTTTTTCCTTGACAATAAGGCAATCATGTTTTTCTTTCTTTTTGTTTGCACATCCCGATAATTCTTCATAACTTAGCGGCGCAAGATTAAAAAGAACAAGATTATGGCAGAAATAGTGAACCGTTATCCTGTGGGGATACAGACATTCGAGAACATCCGTGAGGGCAATTATCTATATATAGACAAGACAAAATATATAGTTGACTTCCGCAACAAAGGAATGAAATATGTTTTTCTGAGCCGTCCCCGTCGTTTCGGCAAGTCTCTGTTTGCCTCCACCCTGCAAGCCTACTTCGAAGGACGCAAGGAACTGTTCACCGGTCTTGCCATAGCCGACTACGAGAAAGACTGGGTGAAACACCCCGTGCTCCATTTCGACATGAGCGGAGCGAAGCATTTCGATGCCGAGAGTCTGAAAGGATACCTTGACTTCATACTTTTGCCATACGAAGAGATTTATGGAAAGGGAGAAAGTGAAGACACTCCAAACAAACGTTTGGAAGGTGTAGTGAAACGCGCCTGTAAACAGACTGGCAAGAAGACTGTAGTAATCATCGACGAGTATGACGCCCCGTTGCTCGATGTAGTACATGAGAAGGAAAACCTGAATGACCTGCGCCTTATAATGCAAAACTTCTACAGCCCGCTGAAGAAGCTCGACCCGTACTTGGAGTTCTGTTTCCTCACCGGCATAACGAAGTTCTCGCAGCTCAGCATCTTCAGCGAACTGAACAACCTGGACAATATAAGCATGTACGACCAGTATTCCGCCATCTGCGGCATAAGCCAAACGGAGCTTACCACAGTGATGAAACGCGACGTGGAGGGTCTCGGCAAGGCTCTCGGCATGAGCTATGACGAATGTCTCGATGCCTTGCGCAACTATTACGATGGTTATCATTTCAGTGAAAATTCCGAGGACGTATTCAATCCTTTCAGTTTGATAAAGGCATTGAATGCCCAGAAGATAGGTTCTTACTGGTTCGGCTCCGGTACCCCAACATTCCTATTGAAACAACTGGAAAAGTTCAACGTCAACCTGACCACTCTCGAAAGTCAGGACGTGGTGCTCAGCTCTTTCGACCAGTCGCCCGAGGAGATGACAGATGCCCTGCCCCTACTCTACCAAAGCGGCTATCTGACGATAAAGAAATACGACCCGATGTTCCGTCAATATACACTCGGCATCCCGAACAAAGAAGTACGCGACGGACTTCTCAACTCCCTAATCCCTCGCTATGTCAACCCACATCGTGTAGACAACGACGCCTTCCTTTTGGGTTTCTGCAAAGCTGTCTACCGTGGCGACATCGAGGAAGCTCTCGAACACATGCGCACCTACATGGCTACCATCCCATACGACCTTGAGAACCACACGGAGAAACATTACCAAACCATCTTCTATCTGATGTTCAGTTTCTTGAATATCTATATACACACGGAAGTGAAGAGTGCCATCGGCAGGGCTGATGCCGTGATGCACATGCCAGACACAATCTATGTCTTCGAACTGAAGGTAGACAAGAGTGCCGACGAGGCTTTGGCGCAGATAGACTCCAAGGGGTATATGCTGCCCTACCGTGCCGACGGCAAGCGATTGGTAAAGGTCGGCATCAGCTTCGACAGCAAGCAACGCACTATAGCGGAATGGAAGATAAGGGAGGAATAGGTATAATTTTAGACATTCTTAATCACAAGAAAGATTAAAATATGAAAGACAAGAAAAAATTTGGAAAAGCGATTAACGAGATATTGAAGGATTTCGACGAAGAGACTCTGCA
>CAKQDG010000200.1 GCA_934219025.1 uncultured Prevotella sp.
GTTTGAGGAAGGATTGCTCACTGTGGTAAGGGCAGGCGGTGATGGCGACACGAATGCTGCCGTGGCTTGTGCCATTCTCGGGGCGAAATATGGTTATGGAGCAATACCGGAGGAGTATAAGGAGGGACTGATTTACAGAGACCAGCTGGATTACGTCGTAGACGGACTGGAATGTATTGTGGAAAGCGCATACGGGAAATCATGACCTCCGGTGTATAACATAAAAAAGGCAGTACCAAATTTGAAAAGTAATTTGGTACCAAGAGTGCAGCATAGCTATACTCAGAGTGTAGCATTGCTACAACAACAGTATTCCTCTGCTTAACGACGACATATAGCAGCTTGGTGTGATTTATGCAACTAAGATTTATTAATTAAAAGAGAGATATGAAACATTTAATTTTATTATTGTTTACATTGGCATGGGGGTTCTGTCCCTGTTATGCACAATTCGGATTTATAAAAAAAATAGGTAAGGCTTTGAAAACGGGAGAGAGAACTGTAGAGACAGCACCTCCTGCCGACAATGATATATACAATATGAAGATAAAGGACATTCGCAAGGAGTTTGCCAAAGACACCACGAGTGTAGAATATAAAAAAAATATAGAACAGGCGCGCAAGGAAATGGAGAACGACCCGGAATACCAAAAAATGATGAAATTTTGCAGCGACTCCGTTGCATTGCGCAAATATGTGGAAGAAAACTATAGTGGTTTGAATGAGGAAGAAATCAGGGTAAAGTCTCTGAAAGAAGCAGGCGTGGACATTGATTCCCGCGAGTTTAAAGAATCAATGAAACAGGCACAAACCATGTCTGGATTTACAGATGACCCTGTGTTTGAGAAAATCGTTGCCGAGCAACGGCAACCCACCGAAGAGGAGGCAAGATATCTGAATGGTAAGTACGGCACAAATTTCGAGTATGAGGGTATGGAAGCTTACAACGACTCCGTGGGCGTGTTTGCCAATATTGAGGGTAAACTTCAGACTGTAAAATTGTCAAATTATACGATAACGAACATTCGCCCGATGCCAGACTTCGGCCTTGACGGACTAAAACGGTATCTTAATGATTTCATCTCTACACTGAAAAATCCATTTGCAGACAGAGAGGTGGTAGACAGCATACAAAACTATCTTGTTTACGGCAATGCCCATGCCGATGCGACATTTAACGGGCAGGCACATTTCACAATATACTCTAACCTGGAAACAAACACAGACGAGATGACAATGGACGAAGTGCTCCGGCGCCAGATATCATGCTTTACATCCCCAATTGATCCTAAGGATATTTTTGTATTCAAGTTGCACAAGGCTTTTGATTCACGGTATATGGAATATCAATACACCAAAATTAGCTACAAAAAGAGTGAAATGATGGACTATGTAACGCAACGGCTCGAAACAGAAGGATACCTTGATGCAAATATAGATAGAAAAATCTCCGACAGGCAGTTGTATGATGTAATTGACAATATGGAGGAAGATTTTAAAAACACAAAGCGGCTTATGATGGCTCTTGGTGATAAGAAATATATTTATACCAACGCTGTGCCCGAAGCCAAGAATGTGAAGATAAGCTCGAATACACGTATGGTAGGTGGTCATGTGGCAGCTCTCGACTTGTGTATTGATGCAGAGCCAGGTGAATATGGATTTGTGATAATGAATCAGGAGGATGAGAAGAAATACAGAGCTGAGACAAAAGACACTAACTTCGAAATGTCGGTACTCTCAAAAGGCGTATATCTGTTTACTGTCAAATAAAGTATAACTAAAAAGAAAATCCGCATAACTCACCAAAGCTATGCGGATTTATCTATCTATACCTTTCGGTAGTTATCTATACTTACTTAACCTCCTCTAATCTGATACAGCTTGATTTTCAAATATATACATAGATATGTGCCAATTGTGTAACTCAATGTTTCACACCTTAGAATAAGCGGGTTTTAGAAATGAAGCTATTGACTTTTTTACTTTCATATCGTTATTG
>CAKQDG010000201.1 GCA_934219025.1 uncultured Prevotella sp.
GATACGCAATGCCGCCGATGAGCAGCAGAACTACAACTACTACGGGAATCAAAAATTTCTTGTTCATATCTTTCTTTGTTTTTTATTTTACTGATGATATAATAACACTTTTCTTTTTATAATATTGTGCAAATATACTTTCTTTTAGTAAAAGAGCAAAACAAAGTAAGTTATGAAATCTTTAAACTGAATAATTATGTGTTATTTTATGGAAAAAACGAACAATCTGTGTTGCGAATGAAAAAATCCGTCCATATTTGGGCAATGTCTTTGTCGTAAATATGGGCGGAAGCTTTTTCAAAATATTTTTCATCTGTTTATGATGGCAGTTGCTTTCCCCGACCGTGTCTTCACTATTGTCAGTCCTTTATTCTTGTCAAGTGGTATTGATGTGCCGTCGACTCCGTAGCGTGCCACTATTTCCTCCTGACTTGGCATAGTGTTGCATGAGGGTATAGAGCTTGCCCCGCTATATTCATAACATCCCAGGTCGGGGGCATTGCCACTGTATTCTATTCCTTCCACTTCGGTTCCTGCATCGATGAGACTTGATGTTGACGCAAGTCTCAGAAATGGCGTGTCGGGTAGACTGCCGTCTGGCTTTCTCGGTGAAACGATGAGTGTCGTGTCGGTGTTCTGAAAGTCGCTTTCACTTACAGCGAATCCTTTGCTCCATGTATTGTTCTGCTCCGTAATCTTGCTTCCGCGGAAAGTGTCATCTTTTTCGGAGTCAAGACTTACGCAGTTCTTGATGTCGAGAGAATATCCCTTGTCGCTATAAAATCCGTAGTTCTGGTTGTTTAGATAAGCTGTGCCGTTGTAAATCCGCATTTCTCCCTGGTTGTTGTTTTGGTCGAACCCCCTTTCGTTGTTGCCCACGGCAAGACAGCGGTATAGCGTAACGTTGTGTTTCGTGTAGTCGCCGCCGAGCTTGAAGCCGTTGGCGTTGCCGTTGTTGTAGAAATGCTCCAGCGAACAATGCACGGTTCCCTTGTTGTTCTTCAGCGTTATATCGATACCCTCGCCGTCAAACTGGTCCAGAAACCCCTTGTCAGTCTGTCGGCGCGGATGGTTGCGCAGGTCATATTCCTTCGGTCCCATGGCATAGCAGATGCAGTCTTTCAATACCGTTGTTCCGCCCACTCGCTGGTAGAAGTCCCAGCCGTCATCCGAGTTGTTCCATGAGCGGCAGCCTATGTAAGTGTTTCCCGGTGAATTGGTAAACTGCTTGTCGGCAAACCCGTCGGCATTTCCTCCCCAGTCGGCAGCATATATGCTTCCTGTTTCATAGTCAAAATTGTCGTGCGAATCGCAGTTGAGTATAAGATTGTCCACTCCCTTCTTGTGCTGTATACCCGAGTCGCAGTTGCCGTAGACGTCGAGGTTTTCCATAATGCAGTGGGATGCCTCGTTGAATATGCCCTTATATCCGGCATAACATACTGCGATGCCCTTTATGTGGATATAGTCGGCTTTCACCGAAACCCCGTTCTTTCCGTGTGGTTGGTTGCGGAAGTCCAAAACGGGTCTCTCGTCTTTGTAGGCTCCGATGAAAGTGCGTGCCTGTTCCGTTCCGGCAGTTCTGAAAGTTATCGTAGAGCTGAGCATATAAGTTCCGCCCATCAAAAACAGCGAATCTTTTGCCGCGAGTTTTTTTATTGCCGCATCGAGCGAGCATGGTGCCTGCTCCGTTCCGGCGGCATTGGCCGATGCCGCAGGCTTGGCGTATATGTTCTTTGCCGTCATGCTGCATGCGATGCCAACCATTGCAATTGCAATAGTCGCTTTTTGATAAAATGATTTCATCGTTTGGCTTTTTATAGTTTGATATTATGCAAATATACTCTCTTTTGTTCAACTTTCAAAAAATATGGTATGAATTTATTCTTCTCACTTCGTTTTTGTGTTTTCTTATCCAATGTTTATGTCTCATTCAGTCTTTTCATGCCCCCATTTTCTCAATCAGTGTAGCAATGCTATACTCCCGTTAT
>CAKQDG010000202.1 GCA_934219025.1 uncultured Prevotella sp.
TGTGCGTCGCTTTTCAGCGAAGCTCAGAATGAGGATATTGCCGTTTCCGGACTTACCCTGTTTGAATCGTCTATTGCTGTGTCTGCAAGAAAAGCTATTCTGAATAGTGGAATTTCCGTTTCCGATGGAAAAACGCTTTTGATTCTCAGTACAACGAAGGGCAACACGGATTTGACGTCTCCTGCCGACAGTGCAAGGCGTATAGCAAAATATCTGAATATACCTACAGAACCTATTGTAGTGTGCAATGCCTGTATCTCCGGACTGGCTGCCGTTGTTCTCGGCAAACGTCTGATAGAGGTTGGCGCATATGACTATGCTATAGCTTGTGGAGCCGACCGACAGGGAAAGTTTATCATTTCCGGCTTTCAGTCGCTCAAGGCGTTGTCGCCGGAAGAATGCCGACCGTTCGACATAGAGCGTCTTGGACTTAACCTTGGCGAGGCTGCTGCAACTGTAGTGATGAGCAGGGAAAAGCAGAGCAATGGTGATTGGAATATCGTAAGCGGTGCCGTTCGTAATGATGCCTATCATGTTAGTGCTCCGTCGAGAAAAGGCGAGGGACTTTACAGGGCTTTGTGCCGCATCGTCGGCGGTAAAAGTAAAGACAGACTTGCCTTTGTGAATGCTCATGGCACGGCAACCATGTTCAACGACCAAATGGAGTCTGTTGCCTTGCAGCGCATGGGATACACCGATATCCCAGTGAATGCTCTGAAAGGATATTTCGGACATACTATGGGGGCTGCCGGAATTCTCGAACTTATTTTGTCGATGCTTGCAGCTGACGATGGGTATGTTATCGGAACGCGTGGCTTTGAAGAGCCTGGCGTATCGGGCAACATAATGATTTCGTCAAATGGTAGCAAGACGGATAAGCGTGATTTCATAAAGATGCTCTCAGGCTTTGGCGGATGTAATGCTGCTGTATGGATAAGTAAGGATATGACGGATGATGAGGCTGATTATAAAACAAGGTTCAGTCGCAAACATTCTGTCAATATAACTCCCCACAGCGTATCTGTCGACGGCGTGGATATAGAAGCGGAAGGTCAAGGAAAAGAACTGCTCACCAATTTATATAAGAAAAGGATTGGCGGATATGCCAAATTCTATAAGATGGACGGACTAAGCCGCCTTGGATTCGTTGCCTCTGAATTGCTTCTGCAAACGGAAGATACGGAGCGTTTCAAAGAGAGGGAAGATAGGGCGACGGTATTGTTCAACCACTCCTCGTCGGTGGATTCCGACAAAAAATATATGGAGTCGATTGCTGATGCTGAGAATTATTTTCCGAGTCCTTCTGTCTTTGTATATACTCTGCCGAATATAGTAACAGGCGAGATTGCCATGCGCAACAAATATTATGGTGAGACATCATTCTATATCCTTCCGGATAAAAACGAGAAACTGATGCAGGCAATATTGCAGACTGCATTTTCTGACCCACAGACAACGAGCATTATAGGTGGATGGATAGATTATGTTGACGCCGGAAACTTTGTTGCCGATATCGGTATATATGAAAAGGAAGACAATAAAACTTTATAAAGTATAATAATGTAGCGGGTATATTTCCGCTTATAAAATAAAAAAGGAAAATGGAAGATTTGATAAAAGAACTGAAGGAAGAGATTATAAAGGCGTTGAACCTTGAGGAGATGACGCCGGAGGAGATTGACGAAAACGATGTCTTGTTTGGCGACGACGGTCTTGGTCTCGACTCTATCGATGCCCTTGAACTTATCGTGTTGCTGGAGAAGAAATATGGCATCAAACTTGCTAATCCTGCTGCCGGAAAGGAAATTTTCAAGAGTGTGGCAACGATTGCCGACTATGTTAGCAAGAACAGAAAAAAGTAAACACAAGTTCTAATATAAACATTTGGCAGAGATGAATATAGTTATAACAGCAGAAGGTATCGTTTCGGCTATTGGCAATAG
>CAKQDG010000203.1 GCA_934219025.1 uncultured Prevotella sp.
CTATTGCCAATAGCCGAAACGATACCTTCTGCTGTTATAACTATATTCATCTCTGCCAAATGTTTATATTAGAACTTACGTTTACTTTTTTCTGTTCTTGCTAACATAGTCGGCAATCGTTGCCACACTTTTGAAAATTTCCTTTCCGGCAGCCGGATTAGCAAGTTTGATGCCATATTTCTTCTCCAATAACACGATAAGTTCAAGGGCATCGATAGAGTCGAGACCAAGACCGTCGTCGCCAAACAAGGCATCGTTTTCGTCAATCTCCTCCGGCGTCATCTCCTCAAGGTTCAACGCCTTTATAATCTCTTCCTTCAATTCTTTTATCAAATCTTCCATTTTCCTTTTTTATTTTATAAGCGGAAACATACCCGCTACATTATTATACTTTATAAAGTTTTATTGTCTTCCTTTTCATATATACCGATATCAGCAACAAAGTTCCCATCGTCAGCATAATCAATCCATCCGCCAATAATGCTCGTTGTCTTTTGGTCAGAAAATGCAGTCTGCAATATTGCCTGCATCAGTTTCTCGTTTTTATCCGGAAGGATATAGAATGATGTCTCACCATAATATTTGTTGCGCATGGCAATCTCGCCTGTTACTATATTCGGCAGAGTATATACAAAGACAGAAGGACTCGGAAAATAATTCTCAGCATCAGCAATCGACTCCATATATTTTTTGTCGGAATCCACCGACGAAGAGTGGTTGAACAATACCGTCGCCCTATCTTCCCTCTCTTTGAAACGCTCCGTATCTTCCGTCTGCAGAAGCAATTCAGAGGCAACGAATCCAAGGCGGCTTAGTCCGTCCATCTTATAGAATTTGGCATATCCGCCAACCCGTTTCTTGTATAAATTGGTGAGCAGTTCTTTTCCTCGCCCTTCCGTTTCGATATCCACGCCATCAACAGATACGCTGTGTGGAGATATATTGACAGAATGTTTGCGACAGAACCTTGTTTTATAATCAGCCTCATCATCCGTCATATCCTTACTTGCCCATACAGCAGCATTACATCCGCCAAAGCCTGAGAGCATCTTTATGAAGTCGCGCCTATCCGTCTTGCTACCGTTTGCCGAAACCATGATGTTGCCAGATACGCCAGGCTCTTCAAAGCCACGCGTTCCGATAACATACCCATCGTCAGTTGCAAGCATCGACAAAATAAATTCGAGAATTCCGGCAGCCCCCATAGTATGTCCGAAATATCCTTTCAGGGCATTCACTGGGATATCGGTGTATCCCATGCGTTGCAAGGCAACAGACTCCATTTGGTCGTTGAACATGGTTGCCGTGCCATGAGCATTCACAAAGGCAAGTCTGTCTTTACTTTTACCGCCGACGATGCGGCACAAAGCCCTGTAAAGTCCCTCGCCTTTTCTCGACGGAGCACTAACATGATAGGCATCATTGCGAACGGCACCGCTTACGATATTCCAATCACCATCGCTCTGCTTTTCCCTGCTCATCACTACCGTTGCAGCAGCCTCGCCAAGGTTAAGTCCAAGACGCTCAATGTCGAACGGCCGGCATTCTTCCGGCGACAAAGCCTTGAGCGACTGAAAACCGGATATGATAAACTTTCCCTGTCGGTCAGCACCACAAACCACGGCATAGTCATACGCGCCAGCCTCTATCAGGCGTTTGCCGAGAACAACGGCAGCCAGTCCGGAGATACAGGCATTGCACACTACAATAGGTTCTGCAGGGATATTCAGATATTTTGCTATGCGCCTTGCACTATCGGCAGGAGACGTCAAATTCGTGTTGCCCTTCGTTGTACTAAGGATAAGGACAGTTTTCCCGTCGGCAACGGATATGCCACTACCAGTAATTGCTTTCGCCGCAGACACTGCAATAGACGATTCAAACAGGGTAAGTCCGGAAACGGCAATATCCTCATTCTGAGCTTCGCTGAAAAGCGACGCACA
>CAKQDG010000204.1 GCA_934219025.1 uncultured Prevotella sp.
TTCTGAAAGATGCCGCCAAGATGTATGTCATGGCAAACGACGGCGGCGACGACTCCTACGACCTGCTCGGCAACCCTAACGTGGGCTACATTGTATACACCCACAACAACCGCGAGCAGTATATCGTGCCGGCACCGGGAAAATACAACGTGTATATCATCGACAAGGGCAAGGGCAGCATGAAAATCTGCAAAAAGAACATTAACATAGGCGAACAGTTTGTTTTTCCCGAAATAAAGAGCGAACAAGTTTACTGGATGGAGAAACTTTAATATTTGACACATACAACCTTAATATTTGATAACAGGTATCGCAAACAGCTTGCGATACCTGTTTTTTTCTATTTTAATAACAATTCGGAGCAATAAATTAAACTTGATTTAGAGCAATTCTGAAAAAGTTTTTCGTATCTTTGCAAACGTATTAATCAAACAAAATCTATTCTGCGAAACAATAAAGCGCAGAGAGTCTTAGCAAGTAGTATTATCAAAACATTCTATGATTAACTTAACACAACTTTACGACAAGCATATTGACAACCTTTTCATGTTCGGCACAAAATTCACTACCGACCGCGAACTGATAAAAGACTGCATCCAGGATGTATTTGTAAAACTGTTCAACAAGGGCGACGAACTGGAAAAGGTTTCCAACATAGAGTCATACCTCTACGTTTCGCTGCGCAACCGCATCAACGACGAATACCGACGCATGGTGCACCTCTGCGACGACGAGATTACGGATGCCAACATGAGGCCACTGTGCGAGGGCAACGACGAATACGATATGGAGCGCATTGAGGAGGAGAACAACCGCAACCTCGCAATGACTCAATACATCGACAGTCTATCGCCACGCCAAAGGCAGATTATACAACTGTTCTACATAGAGCAGCGCAAATACGACGACATCTGCCAGATAATGGGCATAAACTACCAGTCGGTGAGAAACCTGATGCACCGCAGCATGAGCCGACTGAGAGAAATGGCATCAAAATAAAAAAAACGGGGCATTGAGTACAACACAGTCATCACATCGTCCTTTATATGAAAAAAAATACTGCTTCAAAATATAAAGACTCGATTAAAATGACTGACAACTACAAGGAATACCGGAAAGAGCAAATTCCCGTAAACACAGGAATAGGCTTTGCCACCCCTCTGACAGCAGAGGAAAAGGCAGAACTGAAAATGCGAATACTGCTCGCCATAAGCCCAAATATGGCTTAGGCAGCAATATAAGCAGACAAAAAAATTTGATCCTTACAATAATTACTCATAAAGATTTATTCTTGGATAACGGAAAACGGCAACGGTAATGTTTGCCGCAAACAGAAAAGGGTATGCCGAAAAGCGATGCAGCATTAGGCATACCCTTATTTTTTGCTCTTCCAAGTCAGATGTGCCTCAAACCGCAGTACCAAAATCAAAAAGCATCTTGGTACCAAGAGTGCAGCATTGCGATACCGCAAGAATACCGCCGCTACACAAATGGTATACCGCCGTTGCACTTTTGTAAAACACCGCTTTACGAATCGACAGCGAAGCTACGGCGCTGAGAAGCAACGGTTAAAATATTCTAAATAACATATTATAATATAGGTGGAATGAAATAAAATTAATACTTTTGAAGCGTAAAAAATACAACCAAAAGAAAACATAAAATTATCTAACATTTATAACCTAAAAACTTAATGTAACATGAAGAAAATCTTTACTCTTGTATCAGTAGCGCTATGCGCAATGGGCATGAACGCCCAGGAAGTATGGAAAGCAGCAGAATTCGACCTGTCTACAGCAAAACTTCAGACTCTTACAAACGGTATCTATGCCGGCGGAACAGCTGAAGCTCCAGACACAAGCAAACCGGGCGAGCTGAAGACTTCCACAATCACCGCTTCAACAACAAACGTAACATTCACCG
>CAKQDG010000205.1 GCA_934219025.1 uncultured Prevotella sp.
TGTGGCGGTCGTCGATTGTCCACGACATGTCTTTCGAGAGTATCTTTCCGTAGTCGTCCGGATTGGTTACTCCCGGGCAACTCCAGTTTTTGGCATATACAAAGTCGGCTCCCTCGAGGGCTTTCATCTGGTCGTATTCCACTTTTGCATCGCCCACGAATTTCGGGTCGAGCTCGTAGCCGTGGGGATGGGTGATGACGAAATCTACGTCGGCCTTGTTCATCCACTGTGCAAAGGAGTTTGGCACGGCCTGCGGCAATGCGCGGCAATGCGGAGCCCATGTCAGTACCACCTTGGGGCGCTGTTTTGTCTTGTGCTCTTCTATCGTTATGAGGTCGGCAAATGCCTGGAGCGGGTGCACGGTGGCTGTCTCCATGGCGAATACCGGTTTGCCGCTGTATTTCACAAACTGGTTGAACACGGTTTCGGCATAGTCGTAGTCGCGGTCGGCAAGTCCGGCAAAGCTGCGCACTCCGATAAGGTCGCAGTAGCTTGCCATCACGGGTATTGCCTCGAGCAGATGCTCGCTCTTGTCGCCGTCCATGATGACTCCGCGCTCTGTTTCGAGTTTCCATGCCCCGGCGTTCACGTCGAGCACTATCACGTTCATCCCGAGGTTCATGGCAGCTTTCTGGGTGCTGAGACGCGTGCGCAGGCTGTTGTTGAAGAATATCATCAGCAGGGTTTTGTTTTTGCCCAACTGCTGGTAGCCAAAGCGGTTTTTCTTTATTTCCATTGCCTCGGCAAGTGCCTCGTGCAGGTTGCCCAGGTCGTCTACGTTCAAAAATGTGTTCATATTTTCTTTGTTTTAATGTTTCAGGTAAATATTACATTGCAAAAATACATATTTATGTTGTATTTCTCTTTTAATTTTCCTTTTTTTGCTTACTTCCATTTGCAATTAGTACAATAAAAGGAAACAGAATATGTTTTATATCATATATTTTTCTTTTTTTTAATACGATAATTCTAAAAATGTTATGAAGAACACTTGCAAATTCGTACTTTTGCGAGGTGATAATATGCTGACTTGGAAGTTTGAATACTGATAGTTTGCACGTTTCACAATCAAACAGCTACGGGATAACCGAAAATCAAATAAACTATAATTATTAATCTGTTATGTTACACGTTGGTAAGCTTATTAAAGCAAAATTAAAGGAAAGAGCACATACTTGTGTATGGCTCGCTGAGCAGATGGACTGCAGCCGCACAAATCTGTACAAGATATTCAACAAGGAATATGTAGGGTCGCGAGATCTCGAGAAACTGTCGCTAATTCTGCACTTCAACTTCTTTGAGGTTCTTGCCGACGAGATGAAGAAGGAACTTGCAAAACATCGCGAGTACTGAAAGAAAAGTCTTGTGGCTTGCCGGGACAAGGTTTTGCCGCATGGGGCGGGACAACACACAAAGCATGTGCTGTCCCGTTTTTTTTTTATGGTTCATCCGGTATTTATGGTGATAATATTTGTTATCGGAATAGATAAAGCTATTGTTTTTAGACGAAAACCAACAAAACCCCATCTGACAAGTAAAAGCCCTCGTCCCCTCGGGCTCACCGATGTATTGTCGTATTTCCTTACGAGAACAAGTTCTCTTTCGGAAATACGCCAATCCACCGGTAATGCCTTTGGCATTTTACTTGTCAGATGGAGATATACATATAAAACAAAGGGAACCATTTTCGACCTGTAAAACAGAATGTCGGCGAGTCTTGTCTGACTTGTAACAGACAAGTCTTGCAGTATTTTCACACACTGTTTTATTTGTATACCACAAGGTTTTGAATTCCTTTGTTTTTTATGTTTATCGCCCGATGTCGTTTTGCATGGAGACACGAAGTGGCTCTTTGTATAAAGCAAGGTATG
>CAKQDG010000206.1 GCA_934219025.1 uncultured Prevotella sp.
CAAGTAGGGCTATGCCCCATGCACCACCTTCGCCGGCAGTCTCCATCACGGAAATCGGAGAGTTTATGGCAGCAGCGAGAACACGCTGACCAACCCCTTTAGTCTTGAACAATCCTCCGTGACCCGTAATGCGGTCCACCTTCACTTTCTCGTCATTAAAGAGAATGTCGTTGCCAATCTTCAGTACTCCGACAGAGGCATACAGGTTGGCACGCATAAAGTTTGCAAGATTAAACTTGTCGTTTGCCGAGCGCACGAAGAGCGGACGACCTTCTGCAAGTCCTGTAACTGGTTCGCCAGAAATATAGTTATAGGCAATAAGTCCGCCGCAGTCAGCATCTCCTTCAAGAGCATGGTTATAGAGTTTTCCGAACACCTCGTTCATGTCTACCGGAATGCCGAGCAACTGTTGATATTCCTTGAATAGGTTCACCCAGGCGTTAAGGTCAGAAGTGCAGTTGTTGCAATGAACCATAGCCACCGGACTTCCATCAGGTGTAGTCACCATGTCGATCATCTCGTATGGCCGAGACAATTCTTTCTCAAGAACAATCATAGAGAAAGATGAAGTTCCGGCAGACACGTTTCCTGTGCGCTTGCGTACTGCATTTGTCGCAACCATTCCTGTTCCGGCATCGCCCTCTGGCGGACAAACCGGAATGCCAGCCTGCAGATGGTCGGAGATGTCGAGCTTGTGGGCACCTGCTTCGGTCAGTTTTCCTGCATCCTCTCCTGCAGAGAGCACCTTCGGCAGGATATCTTCAATCTTCCAGCTGAAGCCGTAAGGCGAAACGAGTTTGTCAAACTTCTCTATCATTTCCTTAGAATAATTCTTCGTCTCGGAGTTGATAGGCAACATGCCAGATGCATCGCCTATGCCAAGAACTTTCTCTCCGGTTATCTGCCAGTGGATATATCCGGCAAGGGTAGTGAGGAAAGTGATGTCTTTCACATGCTCTTCCTTGTTTAGGATAGCCTGATACAGATGTGATATGCTCCAGCGTAGAGGAATGTTGAAGTTGAACAACTTGGATAATTCTGCAGCTGCAGCGCCGGTGTTGGTGTTTCGCCAAGTGCGGAATGGAGCAAGAATCTCCTGTTTGTCGTTGAATGCCATATATCCGTGCATCATGGCGCTGATGCCGATAGACTTCAGATGTTCAATTTCAACATCATACTTAGCTTTCACATTTGCACGCAGATCGGCGTAGCAGTTTTGTACGCCGTTCCATATTGCTTCGATGCTGTATGTCCACAGACCGTCAATGAGCTGGTTCTCCCACTCATGGCTGCCCTGTGCGATAGGCACGTTGTTCTCGTCGATGAGTACGGCTTTTATTCGTGTTGAGCCGAATTCGATACCAAGAATCGCTTTGCCTTCTTGTATGGTTGATTTTGGTGTAATCATTCTTTATTTGATTAATGAGAGTAATGGGAGAACTGGGACTTTTGGGAGAACTGTGAGTTTAGTTAGAACTGATAGCTCTTATTGTTTCCAATTATCCCATTACTTCTGGTGTATTATTATCTCAAAGCCTTGTTGAGCATGTAGTAAACCTCGTTGATTCTAAGGTCGCGCTTCACGCTCTCGAATGTAGAGTCCTTGTCGATATGCAGATATTCGATGTCGAGCATTTCGGCATAGTCTTCCCAGTATTCCGGTGTGATGTCGTAAGAGAAGCAGCTGTGGTGTGTACCACCGGCGAGAATCCAAGAGCCGGCTCCAATCTCGAAGTTTGGCTGAGGTATCCACAGAGCGTTTGCAACAGGAAGCTTTGGCAGTGGCTTTGGCTGGATGCAATGAACATCATTAACGATAAGACGGAAACGGTTGCCGAGGTCTACTACAGTAGCTGTTACGC
>CAKQDG010000207.1 GCA_934219025.1 uncultured Prevotella sp.
AGGTTTACAACAACGTGATGAACCGCTTCAAGTTTGGCGGACTCGACAAACCGGGACTGTATCTCGACGAGACCGTAATGAAGATGTGTTACACTCACCGCAAGCTGATGGCAACACTCGCCCTTCACCTGATTGTAGAGGGCAAGACAGCCAAGGCAGCAAAGGTGCTTGCATACGCAGACAAGATGATTCCGGAATACAACGTGCCGGTGAACTTCATGAGCGGCGGTCTTGACTATGCCGAGGCTTACGCCCTTGTGGGCAACAAGCAGAAAGCTCTTCATATGCTCAACGCCGTGGTGAAGGATGCCAAGCAATATGCAGAATGGTATTTGCAGCTCAACGGAAGCAATTTCATGATGTCTCAGCAAGACGCGATGCTGCAATTCTACATCTTGAACAAGGCATCAGAATCAGCAGAAGTTGTTGACAAAAAAGTTTCAAGCGAAATTCAAAAGAGCCTGCAGAACTATATGAGAATATATCAGGCAAAAGGCGGGCAACCTATGCAATAAGAAGAACGCAAATAAGAGTCTGGCGACATTCTGGCATACAGAGTGTCGTCAGACTTATAAAAAAATAAACCTTTTCACATCTATTAGCATAACAAATGATTATTGAGCAACCCGCAATATGGTTACGCTGGCTTTATCCAAGAGCCACTTGGAGAATGAACAAAAAAGAAAAGGCTGTTTATCTCACTTTTGACGACGGACCAATCCCCGAAGCTACACCGTTTATACTAAAGACTCTTGCCGAATTCGGCATACATGCCACATTCTTTATGGTTGGCGACAACGTGATGAAATATCCGGAGCTCTACAAGCAAATAGTAGATGCCGGACACCAGGTGGGAAACCACACCTTCAACCATTGGGGAGGCTTCAAGCATTCGACGAAAGCCTACAGCGCAAACGTGGAAAAGGCAAACAAGCTGATCAAAGGACACCTCTTCCGTCCGCCCCACGGCTGGATGCGATGGGAGCAGTATTTCTGGATAGGACGGAAATACCGTATTGTGATGTGGGACCTGGTAACGCGCGACTACAGTAAGTGGATGACGGCAGATGATGTGGTGAACAACGTGAAACGCTATGCACGCAACGGGTCGATTATCACCTTCCACGACTCTCTGAAGAGCATCGACAAGTTGCATTATGCCTTGCCGGAGGCATTGAAGTGGCTGAAGGAACAAGGTTATGAATTCAAGACATTTGATTAGTAAGATATATGGAAAAGATAGAAAAAGACAAAGTGCTCTCTGCCGTAGTGCGCACATTCTTCAAGTATTTCACCCTCGGCATCATCGAAGGCTCCGCAGAAGACGCCACTGATATGAGCGTTTATGAGCCGAAAAGCGTAAAGCAGTTTGTCGTTAAGCATTTCGAGAAATACTCCGCCACTTTCAACGAAGAGGCATTTTATGCCTTCTCCCGCATGAACTATCTTGAGGAAGAGGTGGAAGAGGAACTGCAGAAGTTTATCTCATCCGGCGGTGAAACATCCACAATGGATTTGATGCGCTTTGCCTGCAGAACCGACGAATTCTATTCCACCATGGTGAGCGAATACAAGCGCAACATGGAGCTTCTGCTTTGTGGCATCTTCTCTGCCACACCCGAACAGGCTTCTCAGTATACGCGCTGCAACTCCATCGGGAATATGCCGCAAGACAATGCTGAAGCCATCATAAACCGCATTGCCAACAAGGCATACGAGAAGGGGAAAGGCATAAAAGAATAAGAAATACAAAAACAAAAACTAAAGCCTTAAAAGAAAAATGCCATGGATTCGTTGTTCCTACTTCAGTTCTCGAGTTTCATATTCATGCTCGTCAATGCCGCCTATATCGGATTG
>CAKQDG010000208.1 GCA_934219025.1 uncultured Prevotella sp.
ACACAGACCGGATGCGGTCGGTAGCGATATTGTTGCCGTCGCCCACATGCGCCTTAAACCCACGGAACTGGTATCCATCAAACCGACAGAGTCCGTTCCACGTGGCGAGCCAGATCAGTCCCTGCCGGTCTTGCGTCATCTGCGTAACATGCCATTGGGTAAGTCCGTCGTTCTCGTCATATCTCTGTATGCGGCACAGTGGCTGCGAGAAAGAGTCAAGCCAAAAGAATATGGTCAATAGTATGATGGTAATGAATCTCATAGTTGTCTATTTATAAAACGAATCTAGCTGCAAAAATATAAAATTTTCAAGACTATCCACTACTTCTATTTTTGTTTTACAAACAACAGAGTCTTACATCTTATTTATTCGGTCCACCAATTCATCAGGCTTAAGTATCTCCATCTTTGAGAAACCAAACCACTTCTTACCCAAGTCCTTGATAGATGCTCCTATATGATACACATCATCGTCAATACACAAAAAACGGTCATGCGACAAACGGAATATATCAAAATCAATCGGTGTATATTGAGCGTTATGACGATCAATGTCAAGCTGTAGCTGACGGTTTATCTGCTGAGTATAAATAGTTGCAGTTACGCCATTTTCTCTTTTATCAAGTAATGTCAATACTGTCTCATCAACATAGTTATCTATAAGAATGATACGCATCTTTGCACTTTTAATTAAATCAGATACAAATGTATAGGCATCGAAAACCTGCCCATTGTAGAATATACCTTGTTTCGGCTTGGCATTTCCTTCGTCCAATCTGCGAAATACTTCTTCTATACGCTTATCGGATTCTTCTAAATGTTTGTCTGTATTTTGTTGGCGCTGTAAAATTTCCAACTGGTGATATTCAATTGTTTCTAAGCGACTAAATACAGAAGCGTTACTTGCCAAGAAATGACGCATAGAGATAAAGGCTCGCATGATTTGTATATTGACTTCAATGGCGGTTTTTGAACGGAGGACACTACTAAGCATCGCTACGCCTTGCTCTGTAAAGGCATACGGCATATATTTGAGGTGTTGACCTCGCTTTTCGTTTAAGGTCACAATTTGTGACCTTAAACATTCTTCCTTTGTCAATTGAAATCGAAAATCATCAGGAAAGCGTTCAACATTGCGTTTAACAGCCTGATTAAGAACTTTAGCTTCTACTCCATATAGCATTGCTAAATCTTTATCAAGCATAACTTGTTGTCCTCTAATGACTTTTATTAGAGGCTCGATATTACCCGGTCGTCCATGACCATTCCATCCTGATACATTCATTTTGGCCTGATCACAATTTACGACTGGTTTATTATTATCATCTTCTTTATCTATGTTGTGTGTCATATTGTTACTATTTTTAAGGTCACAATTTGCGACCTCAAACGTCTTGTTTTTTATTGTTATATGCAAAGGTAATGCTTTTAGCCATTAAACTATAATCACACAAAAACTTTTTTAGAAAAGGACAGAAGTGGCGGAATTGGTGCTTGGTATAAGCAATTGGCGGGAACATCACACTTGGTAAATGTGAAGCTCCCGCCAAGATAAGCATTGTATATAAGCAACTGCTATATACGCACTATTTTATCATTACCTTCTTTGCAGACTTGCTGCCTTTCAGTATGTTCAAACCTTTCTCGATGTTAGTTCTGCGAACGCCATCTACTGAATATACAGCCTCTGCCTTGAATTCTTTGTCGGCAACGATGCCGTTTACTGCCGATGGAGTCTTTGCCTTAGCCGCAAGACTCAGTCCGCCGAACTCATTTGCAGCCTGTATTTCATAAGTGTTGCCCTCTACATACTCACAAGATGTTGCGGTGGTGAAGCC
>CAKQDG010000209.1 GCA_934219025.1 uncultured Prevotella sp.
AAGATGTATTATCTCACGAACAAAGACAATGCTGACAACACGCTCACAAGGAAATGCATAAAGTTGCCTTCTTCACTAATATCCCTACCTGAATGTTTGCTAAAAAGAATATAAGTAGCCATAAGGAATAAGGAAATTTACTTAACCTTCCATTCCAAAGTGTTTACACCATTTTTTAGACTGAAGTTCATGCCCACAGCCACTATCCGCTTTTCTTTCATTTTGAAGGCATCGGAATAGTTTTTTGAATCTATTTGTGCTAAAGCTTCATCAACATTCCTGTTGAACTTCAACTCTATTATATATATTGTGTCAGCAGTTTCAAGCGTCATGTCAATTCTTCCATTTGCCGTATGCTGTTCCACATGAATATCATAATTAGTGAGCAGGGCAAAGACAATGTAAAGCATCTGTTGGTAATGTCCCTCATAGTTTGTATTGTCGCAATAAGGCACGCTTTTAAGAAAATCAGCCATAAGCTGCAGTCCGTCATCAATTTTTCCCTGTCGAATCAAAACCGACATTTTGGCAATTGCCACATTTCCCTTTGTAGTATTCCTCTGTAGATAATGCGGGAGCAGACTGCCGAACAGACCTATTCTGATTTCATTATTAGGAATTCCCAGTTCATAGAGCTTGCTCAATTTATCATAGCCTTTTATTGTAACATAACCACTCTGATACAACAACGGAGTGATTGTTGTCATTGTTTCCGTAGCAGCATCAAAATCCGTCCTGTCAGCAAGAATATTCTCACCGAATTCTGAAGGCAAGAACTCATACTTTCTCATCATGTTGATGAGATATGTAGGAGTGCCGGAACCGAACCAATATGATTCAATTTTCCCGTCGGCAAAGCAGTTTAGCAGACTAAACGGATTAAAAACGTCTGGTGAAGGCCAGCAGAAATGATAGCCATCGTAATGCCTTTTAAGTTCACAGATAGTTTCATCCCTACCCAATTCCAGCTTCCGGGCAAGTTCGTCGATGTCGTCACTCATATCCGAAAGCAATTCCTCTTGAGTAATGCCGCATATACCGGCATACGACTCGTCCATACTGACGTTCTTAATATTGTTGAGTTCACTGAATATGCTTAATTGCGAAAACTTTGTTATACCAGTCAAGAATACGAAGCGAAGCATAGGCTCACAGTCCTTCAGCGGAGAATAGAAGTTGCGCATCGTATAGCGCAAGTCATCGAGCTGCTCGTCGTTATGTGCCACATCGAGTAACGGAGCATCATATTCGTCAATGAGAACTACCACTTGTTTGCCGGTGTTTACATAAACATTCTTTATAAGGTTGAGCAACCTCACGTTTGGGTCAAGAGAATCACAGACAATGCCAAAGCGACTTTCATTGTCGGCAAGGATATAAAGCAGATAACGCTCCAGACGTTCCTGTTCCATGTGCTTGCCCCCTGCCAAGCTGAAATGCAGCACGGGATATTCTTTCCATTCCTTCTCCAGCCGTTCAATGGCAAGTCCTTTAAACAAGTCTTTTCTCCCCTCGAAATAACTCTGTAATGTAGATACCAGCAGCGACTTACCGAAACGGCGCGGACGGCTCAAGAAGAAATACTTTCCATTTGAATGAGTCAAACGGTAGATGTATTCTGTCTTGTCTATATAGAGATTATCCAATTTACGGATTTCCTCAAACGTCTGTATTCCTATAGGATATAATTTTCTTGCCATAACAATATTCAGTTCATTAAACACTAATGTATTCAAGTATAACGCTACAAATGTAACATAAATATCCGTAGGAACAAAAGGATATCAATAATTTTCGAATATATTTTTTGAGTTCTTTGATTTTTATG
>CAKQDG010000210.1 GCA_934219025.1 uncultured Prevotella sp.
AGATGGAAAGAAGGCGACAAGGAGGCTGAGAGGATTAAGAGAAGCTTGCTTGAAATGAAATCTAAATCTTGACGAGTAAATTTTTTCTTATTCTTATTGCGTATGCGAAATAATAATTATATTTGCATATTAAATACATCAAATTATGAAAAAGGAAAATGTGATAGCAGCTGCATATATTATGCTGCTTATTCCACTTTTTATGTGGCTCCGTGGCGTGGAGGGCAAGTATTGCATTGCAGCTTATATATTCAGTTTATTGATATGCGGAATTGTATATAACAAAATTAAGGGCAACGAAAACGATGAAACTATGAATGATAATGAAATGGGTGCAACCAATAATAAGAACATGCGGGTGGAGACGGAATATTTAGGACTGGGAACAAAAGACCTTTGCCTGCAACTGTTGCGGAAGATGAACATCAATGTGGAAAAAGACGAGGACGACGAAGACTCTTACTTCTTTGAATATTGCGGCGAGAGAATGAGTTTCAGAGCGAACAACAACGGAAGTTTTATTATTCTCTACGACACGTTTTGGAAAAAATATCCTGCCCAAAACCTCGAAATGGTAACTATGGCTCGCAAGACAGTGAACAGGGCGAACATAGAATACAATGGCTTTAAGTTGCTCTACACTTTTGCCGAAGACACGATGTGGATACATTCGAACACCTGTGAACTGCTTATCCCTGAGATTCCAAATGTTAGTGAATATTTAAAGAGTATACTCAACCGCTTTCTTTATGCCCATAAAGCCTTCGACGAGGCTATGTATGAGCTAATGAAAGAGGAAGGCGAGAAGGACAAGTAATGAGTGTGGAGTGATTACTTGAACGCTTGCCACTCTGGAGCATTAGGCAGTGGAGCCTCTACGCAAATCGGCTGTTTCGACACGGGATGCGTGAACTCCACGCGACGTGCCAACAATGAAATGCTACCGTCGGGATTGCTGCGCTTTGCCCCGTATTTCAGGTCGCCCTTTATCGGGCAACCGATGCTTGCCAGTTGGCAACGTATCTGATGATGTCTGCCGGTGAGCAGCTTTACCTCAATTAGTGTATAGTTGTCTGATGCACCGATAACCTTGTATTTCAATATAGCTTTCTTTGCACCCGGCTTCTCGCGGTCGTAGCTATAACTTTTGTTCTGCTTTTCGTTTCTAACGAGCCAACTCTCTATCGTGCCTTCCGTCTGCTCGGGGCGGTTCTTTGTCAGTGCCCAGTAAGTTTTGTGAACGTCGCCGTTGCGAAACATGTCGTTAAGTCTTGACAAAGCCTTTGATGTGCGTGCAAATACAACGAGACCGCTAACCGGTCGGTCGAGCCTGTGCACCACGCCAAGAAAAACATTTCCCGGTTTGGCATATGCATCCTTGATATATTCCTTTACCGTATCAGAAAGCGGTTTGTCGCCAGTTTTGTCTCCCTGCACTATTTCGCCGCTCTGTTTGTTTACGATGATGATATGGTTGTCTTCGTAGACTACGTTCATAATACTAAAAAATATAAAAGCCCCTCCCTAACCCTCCCCAGAGGGAGGGCAGAGAAAAGCCGTATTTTATTCTGTTGTAAATTCTATAATTTTACATGTTCATACCGCCGTCGATCTGAATAACCTGACCGCTCACGTAGCTTGACATATCAGAAGCCAAGAACAGGCAAACGTTGGCGATATCCTCAGTCTGACCACCACGGCGCAGAGGAATCTTCTTCATCCAGTCCTTGCGGATATCCTCAGGCAGCT
>CAKQDG010000211.1 GCA_934219025.1 uncultured Prevotella sp.
GGACTTTCCTATGAGGAATGTCTCGGCGAATTGACAAGATATTATGACGGCTATCACTTCAGCGAAAATTCTGAAGATGTGTTCAACCCGTTCAGTCTGGTAAGGGCAATGAACAGTCAGAAGATTGAGTCATACTGGTTTGGCTCCGGCACACCGACTTATCTGATAAAGACTTTGCAAAAGTATCATGTTGGCGTGATGGATATAGAGAAGAGGGGGTGTGAAGTAGACGACTTCAACGTGTCGCCCGAACAAATGACCTCACCTCTACCGCTGCTCTACCAGAGCGGCTACCTCACCATTAAGAAATACAACAAGATGATGGGCAGATATACGCTCGGCTACCCTAACCGCGAGGTAAAAATCGGGATGCTGAAAAGTCTTGCCCCTCATTATCTCTCGCCCGTTTCCTTTGAGAACAGCTGCCTTGTAGGCGACTTCCTCGAAATGCTGTATGACGGCGACATAGAAGGGGCAATGAACCGGCTGAAGGCATATCTTGCAAGCATTTCCAACCGACTATCGAACAAGAACGAGCGCGACTTCCAAACCGTGTTCTATCTGATTTTCAACCTTATGGGGGCACACATGCGTGTAGAAGAAGATAGCGCCATCGGCAGGGCAGATGCCGTGGTACACATGCCCGACGCCGTATACGTATTTGAACTGAAATACGACGGGTCGGCAGAGGATGCCATCAGGCAGATTGACGACAAGGGTTATCTGATTCCTTATTCAGCCGACGGCAAGCGTCTTTTCAAGATTGGCGTAAACTACGACAGCAATCTGCGAACTATCGGAGAATGGATTATTAAGGAGGGGTAAAGAAGGAAACCACATGGTGGCGCTATATTTTGCTTTTATTCTATTTTCCACCCTTCTATAGTTCCTGTCTTCGAAGAGAAGTTGCAGCCTATCTGATAAACGGTTCTACTATCTGCAGCATACTCTCTCGCATATCCCATCTTCTTTATCTGTTCGAGAGCATCAGATGCAGACCCGTCGCGCTTAAACTCGAATATATATACATATTTCGGAGTCTCGACTATGCAGTCTACCCTACCCTCACTCTGTTCTTTCTCCACAAATACCGTGAAACAGCTTATCATGCGCAAAACAAGATAGAAGGTGTACTGGAAGTAACGTTCCTTCTCCCGCTCGCTGTCCTTGCGGCGCTGGGTGTATGGAATGCTGGCAAAGAAAGAAGTAAGCAACTTTTCCAACTTGGCACAATCGCCCATTTCCATGATATTCACAACTTGCAAAACAAAAGCGTCAGCCGACTGTTTGGGCTTTAAATAGCTTGTGGCAACTAAAGCAAGGAATCCATTTTTCACCTCATCGTTAGGAAAATCCAGAAGATATGAATCCGTGTTCATATTCCAGTCCTTGACAGTAAGATAGCCGCTTTGGTAAATCATTGGCAAAGGCTCTTCTGTGTCAGCACGGTAATCCACAAAACTGCTTATAGGATAATACTTGCCTGTCAACTCATTCAAATTCTCTTTAAAGTGGGAAAGCAAGCGAACAAGGTAAGTAGGTGTACCTGTACGAAACCAAAAGTCGCTTATTTTCTTCTTGCTCAGAGAATTAAGAATACTGAACGGATTGTAGATATCCAGCATATTCGGACTGAAATGATAACCATCATACTTACGTTTCAACATGTGTTTCATCTCGTCCTCCGACACTTTGTATCTTGCAGCCATCTCCTTAATTTGGGTATC
>CAKQDG010000212.1 GCA_934219025.1 uncultured Prevotella sp.
AAGGGGAGACGGGAGAGGGGAAGAATATAAATCAGAAAGTTTAGTATGTAATAAGAAGATTGATGAGGGGAAGTAAGAAATTCAAAGAACCAAATGATTTAAGAAGGAAAGGTAATACAATTATGATTTTTACAAAGATTTTAGATGTAAAGAAGCTCCTGTATTCCACAATAGTGCTCCTGTCGTTTACCGCCTGCGGCAACGATGACAACGGAGGAGACAACGGGGGAGCCACGGAACGCAACGACAACAAAAATACGGAATACACCGACCAGGCAGCAACACGCATCGAAGTGCCGCATCTGCAGGGAGGCAACAGTCAGTTTATCGTATACCGTACAAGCGACAAGTCGTTCGACAAGGACGGTGTGAACTATTGTGTGGAGTGGGATAAAGACTTGAAGGCAAACCGCTGGTCGTGCTATATTCTGACGAAGCAGAATATTTCGGGTAGCGGAAGTCGATGGAGCGGAGACTATAACATTTCAGAAACATCGACAAACTCAAGCTATTTTTTCGATTTGAGCAATTTGACACTTGACGACTATTGGCATTATACTGATAATAAGAATGGTGCGGAACATTGCTATATTCATGCGGCAAGAGGTTTTGATCATGGTCATATCTGCAACTCCAATGACCGTACATACAGCAATGCCATAAACAAACAGACATTTTATATCACCAACATGCAGCCACAATACAGTGCATTCAACGGCAGTCAGAAAGTGAATGGAAAGAATAGCGGAATATGGCTCACAATGGAAAACTTCATACATAACTTTGCAAGCACGAACAGTAACAAATTTGGCAAAAACGACACACTCTTTATATGCAAAGGAGGCACCATAGACCGCGAAGACCAGATATTGACACGCATAGACGGAAAAATGATAGTTCCAAAATATTTCTATTCGGCAATAGTATGGAAACGCACCGACCTAAATGTGTATTCAGGCATTGCATTCTGGTTTGAACATACAAATGTGAACCATGGCAGCGATAATCTCAAAAACTATGCCATCTCCATCTCCGAGCTCGAGAATAAGCTTGGCGGCAAGATAGATTTCTTCTGCAATCTGCCCGACAAAACAGAAAAGGAAAGATGGTAGCTCTGAAGGAGTATGCCAACGAGGTATTACTGATTGTCAACACAGCCACAAAGTGCGGATTCACACCGCAGTATGAGGAATTGGAGAAACTTTATGAGAAATATCACAGTCAGGGATTCGAGATCCTCGATTTCCCCTGCAACCAGTTCGGGCAGCAGGCTCCAGGCACAGACGAGTCAATTCATGAGTTCTGCAAACTGAACTACGGCACGGAGTTTCCACGCTTCAAGAAGGTGAAGGTGAACGGACCGGATGCCGACCCACTCTATAAATTCCTTACTTCGCAGAAAGGCTTTGCCGGATGGGACGAGAATCACCCGCTGACAAAGGTGCTCGACGAGATGCTCTCGAAGGAAGACCCAGACTATAAGGAAAAGGCTGACATAAAATGGAACTTCACGAAATTCCTCGTAAACAAATACGGAATGGTTGTGGAGCGCTTCGAGCCGACAGAGAGCATAGAGAATATAGCAAAGAAGATTGAAGAACTGCTGTAATTATGGAACACGTAAAATGCTTGATTATCGGTAGCGGTCCTGCTGGATATACCGCTGCCATATATGCTTCG
>CAKQDG010000213.1 GCA_934219025.1 uncultured Prevotella sp.
CCTTGTGCACTGGCTGGTATTCATTGAAGCGGATTTCCTTTATAAATCCGCCCACACGGGCATTGACGGGTGTGATGTGTTGCTGCACGGTGGCGTTGTCGGTGTATTCGCCGTCGCCGAAATGCACGAAATGGTTTACCACGAGGCACACTCCTACTATGAGTATCAGGAGCACACAGATATTGTATATTGTTCTGAAAAGTTTTGTTTGTTTCATTTTCTTTTTCTTTTAATTATTGTGGGAGTTTTGGGAGTAATGGGAGAACTGGGAGTTCTGAGAAAACCATGAGGTATAGAAGAACTATACCACTTTATTCTTCTCCGAGTTTTCCTGTAGCATACTGCATATTATAATATGTATAGGCAATATTTATTTTGGCGTTCACCTCGTTCAGTTCGGCATTAAGCTTGATGTTCGAAGCGTCCACCATATCGGTAACGAGAGCCAACTGGTTGAGATAGCGGTCGGTCATCACCTTGTAGTTCTGGTTTGCCAGTTCCACGCTCTTCTCCTGCGTGCGCAGATCCACGAAAGCCTGGCGGTGCATGGTGCAAGCCTGCTGCACACTGTTGTTCACCGTTTCGCCCGACAAGCTGTGGGCTTCGCGGCTCTGGCGCAGCTGCTCCTTTGCCTTCCTCACGGTCTTGTTTCCCTTGAACAGCGAACTGATGGAGTATTTCACTCCCACGCCTACATACCAGATATTGAAGTTCTTGTCGATTGGCGGAATGTCATACGTGAACGGACCGGCAAAATTGTCTGCCGCAACCACAGCAACCTTCGGCATCAATTCGCTCTTGGCAAGGCGCAACTGTTGCTCAGCCATCTGCATGCCTATTGCCGTCTGCTTTACCACGGGCGATGAAGCGGCAGCCTGGTCCTGCATCTGCGAGTCTGCCACGCTCTCCGTTCCGTTTCCTTCAAGACTCAGCTGCGGCACTATCTCCACATCCGAGAGTCCGAGGGTGTTGCAGAGCTGGTGGTTGGCGATAGCCTTCTGGTCTTCCAGCTTTCGCTTGCCGAGTTTCAGTTGTTCCATCTGCAACTCATAGCGCGTTACGTCGTTTTTCAGCGCCATTCCCTGCAACTGCTTTGCCTTGATGTCGGCAATCAGTTTTTCGGTAAGCGAGATATTGCTGTCGTATACTTTTATCCCGTTGTTGAGTTTGCAGAGGTCGAGATATTGCCCTATGGCAATCAGTCGCTGACGGTTGCGTACTATCGAGACTCCATTCTCGCTCTGCTCGCGCTGCAGCTCTGCCATTCTGATTCCGGCATCTATCGCTCCTCCGGCATACACCACTTGCTGTGCTTCGAGGGCGAAGGAGTTGCCGAAATGCGGTTGTGTCAGTCCCTTGGCATTACCGAAATCACGGTCGGTCATCAAAACATTGCCGTTGTAGCTAACGGAGAGTGAAGCATTCAAATCGGGCAGCCGGCGGCTTTTTGCCTCTTCGATGCCACGCTGGGCAACATCAACTTCTGTTTTCTGAACTTTCAGTGCATTGTTGCTGCTCTCCAGCATACTGAAGAGCTCCTGAACCGTAACATTGCGCTGCGTCTGCGCCGTGGCTCCCACCGAAAAGGCAAGACACGCCAGGGCGCAAATCATTGTTTTTTTCTTCATTACCTAATATTGATATTGTAAACTTATATATTTTTACTTCGGATTAGTAT
>CAKQDG010000214.1 GCA_934219025.1 uncultured Prevotella sp.
CCGGTATTGATGAATCCATCGGTGAAATAGTCGTTAGGAGAATATTTGCCTGCCACCACAGGATTGGAGTCGCACATACCCTTGATGATGAGTCCTGCTGCTACGGGCATATACACCTTGTCGGTAGCGACATAGCTCTTTAGTGTTGTTACCGGGTCGTATGGTCCGTCACCGCACACCGACCCGGCGAAGTTTAGTTGGTTCTCGCCGTCGAGGTTGTTCTGTTCGATGTAGCGATGGACTGCCATTGCCACTGAACCGCCCTGCGAGTAGCCGGCGACAATGGTCTTGTAGCCCTGGCGCAGCTTGCAAACGTTCTGTTCAAACCAAGCCCTGGCTGCGAGAGTGCCGTCAACCACCTGCCGCGCCGTCAGCGTCTGGTAAAGATACGGATGTGCAGTAGAGCTTGTAGCGCCATACCCCTGATAATCGGGCATTACCACTAAATTAGAATAGACAGGGTTCTCCTGCAGCCCCTGAGTGATATTCTGCACCATTGCATGGCAAGCCAACATGCCCACGTCGGTTGTAAGGTTGAGCTTAGCATAGTTAGACGGTCGCTCGAAGTTTGACGTGATGGTAACATGGCAGCCAATGACGATGTTTCTAACCTCCACACTCGTTTTTTTGCCTGCCTGATACGGATAGACAATAAGTTCGGAGAGCTTTACTGGATTGCCGTTCTGGTCTACCGACTCGTAGCGTATATTTGTATACTTATAACCAATGAAAGAGTCTTCGCCATCATCACCGTCCTCACCGTTGGCCCCTGCAGCATCCTTGAGGCTCTGGTCTACCGAATCGACATAGTGCAACTGCTGCCGTGCATACTCGGCAAGCATATTGTCCTCCTCGCCGTTGCTCTCCTCAGCCTCTTTGAGCAGCATAGTGTAGTGGTCGTGCCATGAGCGTTGTCCGGTCTCGCCAACCTCAATCTTGCTAAGGTCGGGTTGTGTGATGCCTACGAAGTCGCCAGTAGACTTACCATCACTGCCGTTTTCGTCGGAACAGGCCGTGAACGCCAATACTCCGACAAGCAGCAGAATGAACATTCTCAGATTTAATTTAGTCTTTCTCATTATAATAGTGCGTTAAATTTTTCTTCAAATCTGACACATGGCAAAGGTAAGCATAAAATATGAGAAACTCACTCCCGTCGGTGGCATTTATTTCACCCATTCCATCAAATCATCATAGTTCGTCACCTTATGATATATTATACATTCACTATGACAAATTTCTGTTAGAAAGTCTCCATTTCGTTTATCTTCATGACAAGAGGATAAGGCTCAGGGTGCTTCTGGCTATCGAATTCCAATTCAACATCAAGCATTGGCCATTCTATTGCATTTCTTCCGTTCATTTGCAGTTACCTCTCCCCCTTTCCGCCGTTAAATTACTAATTTTTCGGCAAAGGACAAAGTTTTTTGACTTAAACTTGCCCAACGCCACATTATTTCATGAAACGGAAAAAGTATATTCGGAGAATATTATATAACTTTGCATTTCTTATAACGACAGCTTACAATAAACGACAATACGCAATGAAATATAAAGTCTATACCCACAAAACAGACAACAGCATCGAAGCAATACGCAACAGCATAGGGAAATCCATAGTCATCGACTCTGCCGAGGATTTCTATAATCAGCTGACTGAAGCTTG
>CAKQDG010000215.1 GCA_934219025.1 uncultured Prevotella sp.
TCTGAAAGACCGGTGCTTATTCTTCAAAAAACTCGTGTCTTCAACCTTTACCGCAAGGAGGGACGGCAGGCGAACGAGAAGGTGCTCCCGACGGATGCGCTGAAATACTATCTTCAGAACAGCAACGCTTATCTCGGTGAGAAGGTGGCGAGGTTTTCTGTTTACAAAAAGGGGATTCAGCAATTTGACACGGAGAAGGCTTCTCCAAACGGTTCTGCTCCTAAAATGACAACCGCGCAACGTGCCTTTTGTTTTGACTATGAGAAACTGGCTTCTGCCTTCGGGATTTCTCTCTTGTCGTCGGCGGATGAGCCGGACGACAGACCTTTCTGACGTTTTTATTTCTTTCTATCATAATTTTGGTATCGCCGGGGCGGAGACGTCTCGGCGGTTCTTTTTATGTTAATGTCTGTAAATTTGGGAAACTTCTTTTCCTGGATTTCGTTTATGAACAAACAAACATTATTTTTCGTACGTTTTATTTTGGGCGGAAAAGTGCTGTAACATTTGTTATTTTATGTAACACTCTATATATCAAGCACATAAAGATAGAATTTCTTGTAATTCCTTGTAACTTCTTGTAACTTTTATACTTTTTGTTTACATTTTTACCTTTTTTCTTTCTGAAAACCATTTCTTGATGCTCTGTTTTCCTCTTTTTCTGCTTTCCAACTGTTTCTTTTATGCCTTATCTACTTATAAACTTATCAACCAAATCTTGTTAAATGATTTACCTATTATATATATGTACGCAAGAAATAAACTATCTTTGTCCAAATTCTTACAACAATGAGCGACTATCACGTTTACATAAAGCTTCCGAGTTATCTCCGCCAGTGGTTTATCCACCGTCACGGGGGCAACGAGCCGGTGCGCCTTATCAACGGCAGCATCGAGTCGAAACTCCTGAAGCTGGCTCTTGTCAAACAACCGCCCGGTGGGTATTTCCACTCTCCGCAGAAGGATGAGGTCGCCATTTGTATTCCCTACTCCAAACCGCTTGACCCTCGGACGTACAACCATATCACGGATACGGGCAAACGGGCTCTTGTCGCTAACATCAAAAACTCGTTTGACGTGGATTGCTGGAATTTCCTTCACGACTTCGGGGTTATAGGCAGGCAACAGAAGGATCTGATCTTTCTATTCATGGAGCAGCGCGGCATCTCGGAGGACGGCTCTTGCTGGGATTCTATCGCTAAGAATTACCAACGGCTTCGTAAAAATTATCTCACTAATGAGTGTAAGGCGAAAAAAAGACAACGACTGAAAGGGTGATTTTCCGGTTTTACGATTTTTTGAAGAAACGGCAGAATTTTATTTGAATTTATATTTATGAACAGACTTCCAGGCATTAAGACCATTAGATATGTGTTTGCTGACGCGCTTCTTGCAAACATATTGCAAAGGGCGTTGGCTAACGTCCCTGTGGCGGTCTTTGCCGATGCTGTTCCTGTCGCCCTTGTCGGGGATGCCATCTGTGAAACGGATTCGCAGTTTCAGAACAACGGCTCTATCGAAAAGGTGCAACTCTCATTTTCGTCGCTTGACTCTCTGCCAAACCATACTCATATCTGTTTCATCATTGAAACGGTGAACGGCAACTTTTATCTCATCGGCACGAAGGAGCATCCCTTCCCCA
>CAKQDG010000216.1 GCA_934219025.1 uncultured Prevotella sp.
GAGCAGAAATCGTGCAAGTCTATGCCAATTTCAACGGTGATTCTCATTACGGCAAGAACGGAAACATGAGGCGCAAGCTCGTAGGCTTTGCAAGAGAAGAGCTGAAGGCTGGAGAGACGAAGGCGGTAACGATTCCTGTGGATTATCAGGAGCTAAGTTATTTCGATACAACCTCACACCAGTATAAAGTAGCAGGTGGAACCGTTACCCTCGAACTCGCCGCTTCGAGCGAAGACATACGCCTGACCAAGGATTTGACTGCCGAGGCTGGAGTTGCAAAGGAAACATATATCTCGGAGAATGCCTCTTCGATAGAAAGAGTGGCAAGTTCTGCTTCTCTGAACAAGAATGATCAGGTCTTCACTGTCATGGGAGCCTACATCTGTTCGGCAGAAGACTTCGACAGACTTGCTTCTGGAATTTACGTGCTCAACGGAAAGAAATATATAAGAAAATAGAAACGGAAGATTGACAGCTCATCCATGAATATGGAAAAGATACAAAGGAGACAATAATGAATTAAAAAATGTCTTCCTTTGTATCTTTTTTTATTTTTTTTTGTATATTTGCAAGTGCAAATTATCAATGACTTAACTGATTTCTGTATTATGCAAAACATGGGGAAAAGCATCTGTATATTCATATTGTCAGTCTTCGCATTAGCAGGCTGGGCGCAGCCGTTGTGCAAGGTGCGCACGTTTGGTACGGGAAATGGATTGCCTGCAAGTGTGGTTAGCGGCATTGCCCAGAGCACGGACAACCTCGTATGGCTTGCTACATGGAACGGACTGTCGTGTTTCGACGGCTACCGCTTCACAACTTTTCGCAATATTCCGGGACACGACTCGCAGCTGACGACAAACCATTTGATAAGCGTAATGCCGGCAACTGATGGCGATTTGTGGGTTACGGCTTACTCGGAGGATTTCTATCTCTTTGACAGTCGCAAGTGCCAGTATGTCAATGTGTCGGCAATTATCCAGAAGAACTTTCGCAGCAAGTTCAGTCTGCGCAAGATTTATCCGCTGGCAAATGGGGATACGTGGATTGTGGGAAAATACAATGACCATTATTATATGCCAAAGGGCTGCACGGAAAATACCCAGACCATGAAGCAGTTTAAATTGCCAGGCACCCTCAACAAGGTGGTACTCGACAATAGTGGCGACGAATGGCTGTTTTGCGATCAGGGGGCTTTTGTTTCCCGGGCAGGAAGCAAGCCGGAGAAGGTGTCTTCGCAATGGGTGGATTTTGTAAAGACGATAGGAAAAACTCGCTGGCTTGTTACCATCGACGGACGGATTCTTGAATTGGCAAAAAACGGGAGGAAGGTAATTGAAAAGACTTCATTCGGGGTAGGAAAAGTTAGTGAGGTGTTTGTCGTGAACAAATACCTTCTTGCTTTGGCAACAAACCTTGGAGTTGCCGTTTATGATACTAGAAACGGCAAAAAGACATTACTCTCGGTTCAGTGGCCAGGCAATCCGGAAAAGGCAGTAGACCAGATGTTCAAGGATTCTAAAGACAGACTGTGGTGCTTTAATGAAGGTAGTGGAGTGTCTGTTGTTCAGCCAGATATGCAGGTGTTGCATCTGGCAGCGGAGACAAAGGGCAACGGTATAAC
>CAKQDG010000217.1 GCA_934219025.1 uncultured Prevotella sp.
CACAAGGCATATTACCAGGTAGCACTTACCGTGAGAGACGAGGCAACACTTGAGCGCGAGCTTGCACCGCTGCGTTCCCTTCCCGACAGTTTCCCGAAATTCCTGCTCACGCTCGACAACGACCCCGTATCATTCCACGACGGCATAAAACAGCAGTATGTGCTCGACTGGCTGTGTGGGGAATAGTCAGTAGAATCAGTAGAGCAGTCCGAATCCCCATAGCGGCAGTATATCTCCATTGGCAAATTCCATGTCGTCCCTAACGACAAAAGAATTGTCGATGTCTTTTATTTGGCGGTGACTCTTTTTCGTTCCGCCGATTTCGAAAGTATATTTACCTATGGCAAAGTCGGAAACCTTGGATGACGTTACATCCTGCGTCAGACGAGTCTGATTATAGAAGAAAGTTTCGCGCACATTTCCAATATTCGCTTCATCTCCAGAAAGTGCATATATCAGATTTGGATTGTCGAGATAAACTTTCTCTGTTTTGCCTAACCCGCGCATTCCTCCTGTTTCGTCACGCAGTTGTCCTATCATACCCGCTTTTTCCATATACAAAAGATAATCGGGGATGTCGTTACGGCTCACTTTTATCTCGTTTGCCAACCCTGTAGCCTCCGGCTTATAGGGCACGTTCTTCGCTATAATCGACAGCATGCGGCGTAATTTCTTTACTGTAGAAGGCGACATGTTGGCAAATTGCGGTATGTCTATCTCCATTGTCAATCTTATAACCTGCTGAAGCCTTTGCAGAATGTGTCCCTCTTTAGCAAAGGGATAATACCCCTCTTTAAGATATTTTGAGAATAGAGGTATCGGGTGGAGCAATCCGTTTATTGTTACGTTACCTTCAAGAATATCGTCAAGCGTTCGTACTGGTGTCTTGATTCCGTGGAAAAATTCAAGGTATTCTCTGAATGAAAGACCTTGCATTTCATACATCAGAGCCCTTCTGCTCAAGTCCGCCTCTCCGTCAAGAATGTCGAGAACCGATGAGCCGGTAAAGAATACGTGAAGTTCGGGGTGAGAGTCGTAGATTTGTTTTAGTTCCCTCGACCATCCGTTGTATTTGTGGATTTCATCGATAAAAAGCCATTCGCCCCCTTCGCGTACAAACTGTGCCGCAGTGTCGATAAAGGAGTGAGTGGTGAAATAACTGTGGTCGGCAGCAACATACAGGCTTTTTTCCTTTTTACTTTCTTCCAGAGTGTTGATATGCTGAAGGATCATAGTAGATTTGCCGATACCGCGTGGCCCGGTCAGTCCGACGAGTCTTGCTTCCCATGGGAGCTTGTCGAACATATACCTTTTAAATTTGTTTGAAACGAGATTGAGCTGCTCGTTCATGAAACTTATCAGAGTTGTATTCATATATATATACTTTTCCCAAATTTGCACCTTCGAAGGTGCACTTTATACTGTTTTGTGCACTTTTAAAAGTGCATATTTTGTAATAATCTGCACCTTTGAAAGTGCAAATATAGCATTTTCGCACATAAAAAGCAAGTGAAACGCAATTTTGTGTGCAATATTCACAGCAAAAAA